>CAVVGP010000052.1:0-24596 GCA_963747625.1 uncultured Bacteroidales bacterium
GAGCATGGGACGAAACTTTGCGGAATTATACAGGGCACTTATAGCTATGAAAACTGCGGATGCCTTTTCAATTGCAACTCCGGCTGACTGGCAGCCAGGTGACGATGTGATTGTACCTACCGCAGGATCGTGCGGAGTAGCGAAAGAGAAGAATGGAAAATAAAGTTGAAATGCATTGCTATGATTGGTTCTTCTGCACTAAAAAACTGCCTAAAGAGACTGTGCTCAAAACCGTACTGGAAAAATAAACAGGTCATTTGATTCATAATTATTTATCCTTAAAATGCGTTTATAAACCAATTTATAACCGCTGTTAAAAACAAAGGTCAGGTAAGCCTGACTTTTGTTTTTATATATCGGACATGAAATGAATGATTTTACCAATCAAGGATTGGCTAATTGACTGTACCTGAAACTATTAAATATCATTCAAACCGTTTTGTCTTTGACCAGTAAAATTGTGATATTTGTAATATGCAATTAGATTATATTTATATCTTGTTGCCGGATTAGATTATGCTGGTTAATTATTCTGATTAACAGTCAGCCAAAGCTTTATAGTTATAGTATACTTAAATTATAATTTAATGTACAGGAGATTTTGGTTATATCTGATAGTTGCCTCAGAAATATTCTTAATAACTATATCCGGTTGTAAAAAGGATAAAAATGATGAAATTCCTGAAATTAACACAGTTGCTATAACGCTTATAACTCCCGTTTCCGCATCATGCAATGCAATTTTGACATCAGGTGTCAGTTCAGAAATAGTCGAAAAGGGTGTATGCTGGAGCCAGGAGCAATCAGCCTCTATTTCCGATTTCAAAACATCAGAGAGTCCCGTTTCCGCGTCTGCAGGTTTTACAAGTGCACTCACGGGTCTTACATCAAATACTACCTATTTTGTGAGAGCCTATGCAACCAGTAAAACTGCAACTGTTTACGGAAACGAATTATCTTTTACAACCCCGGTGGATCATTCAGGCGAAAAGGGAACTGTTTCTGATATAGAAGGAAATGTTTATCAGACTATTGGCATCGGATCTCAGATATGGACGGCCGAGAACATGAGAACTACCTCTCTAAAAAATGATACAAGTATTTTAATTGCAAAATGCTACAGAATTTGGAACTTCCTTACTTCACCAGGTTATTGCTGGTATAATAATGATGAGTCATTTGGAAGCACTTACGGAGCTTTATATAACTGGTATACAGTAAATACGGGTAAGCTTTGTCCTTTCGGTGGGCATGACCTACCGGATGAAGTGGAATGGACACTTCTCGAAACATTCCTGGGAGGTGGCACTATTGCAGCCGGAAAGATGATGACACCCGGAAGTCCTGTCACAGGGGAAACCAACCTGAGTGGTTTCTCAGCTATACCTTCTGGCTATCGCGGGGATCTGGCGACATTTTTAAATAGTGGCGAAAATTGTTTATTCTGGACTTCCAGCTCATCTTCTGCAGATAAAGCAGTATATCGTTGCCTGAACTTTAAAAATAACACACTGACTGCAGGTTCCGTCTCAATTGTATGGGGCGCATCAGTAAGATGCGTTAAGAATTAAATAAAGCAGTATCTGTTTTCAAGGTATCTGACAGTTCATTTGTCCATAAATAAATGCTGCTCACCGAAAAGAATTTTATTTGACAATTCTTATCTTATACTTTAGTTTAAAATAAAACCGGATATAAAATTGTTATCAGTTCTTTTCAAAATATAATAAAGAAGAGCAATGGGATTAAATGAAAGAAACAAAGTATGCAGATTAGAATATGCAGGAGCCCTCGATATGAGCCTGAGAAGACTTTTCCAGAAACCACGAAAAATAATAAAACCATATGTCAAAGAAGGAATGACTGTCCTCGATATGGGCTGTGGTCCAGGCTTTTTCACAATTGAAATGGCAAGAATGGTTGGGTTACAGGGAAGGTAGTTGCAGCAGATTTACAGAAGGAATGCTTGAAAAAGTAAGAGATAAACTTGAAGGTACAACTTATAAAAATACTATTGAATTGCATAAATGTCAGAGCAATAAGATCTGGCATATCGGAGAGATTTGATTTTATTTTAATATTTTATATGCTCCATGAAGTACCAAACCAGTCGGCATTTTTGAAGGAAATCGATTCTTTATTAAAACCTGATGGGGAAATTTTAATCGTGGAACCGGTATTTCATGTTTCAGAAAATGATTTTAATAATTCAAAAGAGATGATCAGTGATATTGGATTTGAAATAATTGAAGAACCCAAAATACTTTTCAGCCGTTCTGTTTTGATAAATAAAAGTAAAAGAGAGTGATTTATTTAAAATATATGATTTGATTTGGTGACATAAAGAAAATTTGGAATCAAATCGTGTAAATCCTGGCGAACTTTGCGTGATCTTTCATGTTAGTACTTATATAATCTTCATAAACATTAATAGAAAAAAAATTGATGAACGAATTTGATTTAAAAGCAGCCGGTTGGGACCAGAATCCTATTGTCTGGGACCGTGCAGAAGCCATTGCAAATGAAATTAAAAGACAAATCCCATTAAAAAAGCAGATGACTGCACTTGAGTTTGGTGCGGGTACAGGGGTAACAAGTTTTATCCTAAGTGATTCTTTAAAAGAGATAACTTTAATGGATAACTCACTGGAAATGGTAAAAGTGATGAATAACAAGATAAAAGCATCCGGGGTCGGAAATCTTAAAACTTTAATTTCAATCTGGAAAAGTCTGAATATGAAAGATACAAAGTTCGATTTTGTCTTTAACCAGATGGTTCTTCATCATATTAATGATATTGAAAACATAATTCAGAAATTTTATAATCTGCTTAATCCGGGTGGTTTCTGGCTATTGCCGACCTTTATACCGAAGACGGTTCTTTTCATGGTGAAGGATTCACAGGTCATAAAGGTTTTAATCCGGAAGAATTATCCGGAATGCTCCTTAAATTAGGTTTTAAAAACATTAATCATAATAAATGTTTTGTTATTAATAAGAAAATCACCGATAAAGTGACAACTAAACAATTTGATATTTCCTATTGTAGCACCAAAGTCCTTAATCACATTTTAGTTAAATCAGTAATTTTACAGGCGAGAAATCAATTCATTTTCAAAAAATATGATGAATTTTATTTGGATTATGAACGTAGGTTCATTATCTTTACAGAAAATAATCTACATGAAATTTTCAATCCTCTTTAAAGTATTTGTTGTTTGCCATTGATACTATTTGTTGATTATTTATTTATGGCAATGGTTGGCTGCACAAGCTGTCTATTTAATTTGGAGAAGGATTTTACTGTGGGACTTTTGTCTTGCAGGAAAAATTATTCTAGCTTTATCGGCAATATTATTTGGATATTTCATCTATCCGGATATTAAAGCTGTTTTCAATTCGAAATAGAATGTCACGTCCGAGTAAAAGCAGGAAGATATCCAATCCTCCAAAAATGAAGGGATTCAAACCTTATGGCATGCCGATGTGTAAAATAGCACCCGTTATTTTGAAATTAGAGGAATATGAAAGTATACGATTGATTAACT
Source organism: uncultured Bacteroidales bacterium (assembly GCA_963747625.1). GTDB lineage: Bacteria > Bacteroidota > Bacteroidia > Bacteroidales > VadinHA17 > LD21. The sequence continues at coordinate 3,549 of CAVVGP010000052.1, forward strand.
ACGAAAGTCTTCCGCAAGATAAGGCTGCGGAGCAAATGAATGTCTCGCGTCCTACTTTTACACGCATTTATAACAGTGCACTGAAACAAATAGCAAAATCATTTGTCGAAGGAAAAGCAATAGAAATAGAGGGTGGAAATTATCTTCTCGAAAAAGAGTGGTATCGCTGCAAAAAATGTTATAAGCTTATCGAAGGTTTGGAAAACCATTTCAAATGTAAGGATTGCAAGGCTTATGGGGAAAATGAACTTTTAAAATTAAATTAAAAACCAAATAAATAAATATGAAAATAGCAGTTCCAATAACAAGAGAAAACCAGATAGACAACCATTTTGGACATTGTGAATCGTACGGTGTATTTACAATTTCAGAAAACAATGAAATAGCAGAAATAAAAAATGTTGAATCTCCTCAGGGATGTGGTTGTAAATCCGATATAGCATCTGTCCTGGCTTCAGATGGAGTTACCGTGATGCTTGCAGGCGGCATTGGCGGTGGTGCAATTAATGTATTGAATAATAGCGGAATAGAAGTTATCAGAGGGTGCGCCGGTGATGCTTCAGAGGTTGTAAAACTCTATCTTAACGGATTAGTAGAAGACAGTGGCAGCAGTTGTCACCAGCATGAGGCACATCATAATGAAGGAGGTTCCCATACCTGTAATCATAATTAGAACTTCGACCTGATTTTTATTGACTTTTGAAATGCTTAAAAATATTGTATTTTTATACAAGAGGTAATGCTATGCTCTGACGGTAAATTCAAAAGGTTATACAAATAATTCCAGGCAAATAATCTAGCCATGCATGACTAAAACCACTGTAATTGAAAATGTCTGGGAATCGGTTGAAATAATTACCGGAAAGGAAATTTTATTCATAATATCAAACTGAATTATCAAATATAAAAACCTGCCTCACATTTGGGCTGACAGGAAAAGCCTCGTAAAACAAACCTGCCGGAAACGGAATATAGGAGATGTATTTATTTTTTACATCTCGGAGAGTACTGTTAGTGATGTTGAATTTAAACTAAAGGGATTTATCTGGTTTTTCTGAAAAGAATAGAAATTATATGGATTTTATCAAAAAATCACACTATATCTCTGAATAGAGTTATTAATGACTCACCCGGGTTCAAAGGAGTAATATTCTCATATAAAAAAACTTTCAGGGTTTGCTTATATATGAGCAATATTACTCAGTATTACTCAGTATTACTCAATTGAACTCTCTTTTTAAGGAGGAAACAATGATTAATATAAGCTAAGATGCACTGAGACCCGGAGCATTATCATTATTTTTCTTTCCTGGTGTTGATACCAAGCATTTGCCATATAGGGCAGAAATTTAAAATACTCGTCAAGACAAGCACTACAGCTACTACAAGCAGAATTATTGCCAGGGTACCAGAGATAACATGTGTAAAATACAATGCAACAACTACGACGGCAATCAGTATCCTGATTACCAGATCCAATGTTCCAACGTTCTTCTTCATATTAACAGCTTTTAAGTTTAATGTATTACAAATTTAATTTAATTCCTTCGCAATAGCCATAGCAGCAATTGTTCCATCTGCTACAGCTGTGGTTATCTGCCGGTATTTTTTGCTGGTTACATCACCAACTGCATAAATGTCAGGAAGATTTGTCCTCATGTTTTCATCTGTAATTATGTAACCCCATTGATCAAGTGATAATTTATCCTTAAATAAATCGACATTAGGTTTCATACCAATAAAGATAAATACCCCATCGCTGACCAGCTTCTCCCGTTTTTTTGTTTTTAAATTTTCAATTTCAGTTACCATCCGATTTCCTTCATTAATAAAAGCACGGGGTTCACTATCAAACACTGCACTTATTTTATGATTGGCAAATAATTTTTCCTGAGCTTTTTTATTTGCGGTAAACTTATCGAACTGATGAACAATTGTCAGTTTGCTCGCAAACCGGCTTATAAAATCAGATTCTTCAACCGCCGAATTTCCGCCACCGATAACGACAACTTCTTTATTATCGAAAAATTTAGCATCGCATGTGGCACAATAAGAGATGCCTTTTCCTTTATATTCTTTCTCGCCCTTTGCACCTGTCAGATTTGGTGTTGTTCCGGTCGCTATAACTATTTTTTTAGCTCTGACAGTTTCATATTCGTCGATCAACACCTCCTTTTTTTCGAGGTCGACTTTTGTGATATCAACGGCAACTTTATACACTGTTCCGCAAAGTTTGGTTTGCTCACTCATATTATGCGAAAGCAGGTAACCAGCCTGAGGTTCAATAAACCCCGGATAATTGGTCACCTCATGTGTCGATGAAACCTGTCCTCCTGGTAATGCGATATCGATAAGAACAGTATTTACTTTGGACTGACAGAGATATAATCCTGCAGTCAAGCCGCCAGGACCAGCGCCGAGTACGATGACATCATATTCAGAGACTGAAGGTTTAATTTTCTTCCTGATTTCTGCTACTTTTTCCGAAGGCAGAATAAGATCGAGATTTTGTATAATATCACTTCTTTTTATACCTCCGCCTAGCCTCGATCCTGATTCTTTACCATTATCAAAGAACAGCAAAGTCGGTGATGATTTAACTCCAAGTTTTTCAGCCAGTTCCCTGTTTTGCTGACGATGTATTTTAAGAAACTTGACATCATTGCCATAGAGTTTTGAAAGATCTTCAAATTTTGAGGCAAGGGCCTCGCATGGAGGGCACTCGGTTGAATAGAAATCAAGTACCACTTTACCCCCCGTTAAAACATCTTTATTAAATTCTTCCGTAGTTATTTCTTTCATATATTTAATTCTGATAGTCTAATATTTTATCGCTGAAATTATTTTTAGCTTCCACGTTTTCAAAGTATTCGGAAAATCCAAGTTCCAATAATTCCTTTACGGGTCTGCAATCTGTTGAGCACACAGAACCTGTTCTGTTTTTTGCAACAGAGCCACATCCTCCCCCACATGCCAGTTGTAAATTGCATGTTTTGCATTCAGATATTGAAGTTACATCGCGCGATTCCCATTCTCCAATTTTTTCCATATCAGGTTTTACGACAGGATAAAAACTACCCAATGATTCATCCGCTTTGCCGACAGTTGCAGTACATGAATAAATTTGTCCTGTGTAATCAAATGCCCATTCAGTTTTACATGCAGGGCATGAATCGAACAGCGGATCAGGCAAGGTGCCATTTTCAGAAAGAAACCTGGAAATTGAATAAGCAGGTTTATAAAATTCCGATATATGGGGGTAGTGTCTTGAAAGATTATAGATCGCTTCGAATAGTGATACTCGATCAAAGAGCTTATCAGGTGTGGACTGGCAGTGGTGCAATTCATAATTCCGGCCAACCTGCGTCTTAAAATAAGGACTTTTTGTCCAGCCCTTTTCAATTGCAAATTTTGCCAGATCAGGAAGATTATCGATATTTTCTTTATCAATGACCATCCTAAGATTAACATTAATCCTGTTTTTCAGGCAGGCATCAATCCCATATACAATTTCGGTAAATGTTCCACCACCGCTTTTAAGAAACCTCCGGCTGTCGTGCACAGGTCCGGTTCCATCCAGTGTCACCTGAATTTCACGGATATTCCTGTCCTTCAGGATATCCATATACTTTTCCAGGTTAAAGCCATTAGTGACAAAACTTACTTCTAGTTTTTCTTCCCATGCCTTGCTTAACAGGTATTCAATAGCAGCTTTTTGTTTCGGACTGTTCAAAAGAGGCTCCCCGCCAAAAACTGTAATGTACTTATCCTTACCGGCAAATTCCTTTTTAATATAGCTGAAGAATGAATCAATTACATCATTATTAAGTTCCTTGTTTGGATAAGTGTATTGATCCTGATAGCAATAAGTACATGCAAAATTACAGCTGTAATTAGTTACAAAGAATATCTGAATCTCGTCCTTACCTCTTGAATCGAGAAAATCGAGATACTTGTTTCTATAAAGTTTATTCTCTTTATCATCTTCTGAAAAATAACCTTTCTCAATAAGTTCCTGAAAATATGAATTATCTGTCAATGTTTCTCCGGAAACGATTTTTTTCAGTTTAACGGTGTCATCTTTCCCAAGAATATCGGCATTACCAGTAAGAAGGTTAACAATGAAAAAGTTTTCTGAATCCTTTATTTTAGAAAAGATATTGTATTTTGAATATTTAAGCATAAATTAAATTTTATTTCTCTGGAATTAATAACCTCACATGATTGATTATGAATTTTAAAAACATGTATTATAATTTGAATCAATCATGTGGGTTTAAATGGAATTAATCGTGACAGCCAACAATTATTTTAGAAGTTTTTGCACAGCATTGAGCTGGCTTTACATTGACTTTTCCATCTTTCTTTTTGATTAAACTTTTCATAAATTTCAATAATTATTTAATTAATAAAACCTTATTTATAATACTCATTAAGGTATCTTTTGGAGCATAGCCCAATGTAAACTGCGGCTTCCCGGTTGCCGGAATATATAACAGAGTCGGCAGGCTTGAAATACCCAGATTTTGAGCAAGTTCCTTCTCTGTATCTGTGTTTACTCTATATACAACTATCTTCCCTGAAAACTCTTTTGCAATCTCATCTATCAAAGGTGACAACTGACGGCAAGGAGGACACCAGTCAGCATAAAAATCAACGATAGCCGGTTTTGTGCCTTCATATTTCCATACTTTATTCACCTCATAATTAAATACCAGCTTTTTAAAGGTATCGTTTGTAAGCTGTATAACAGCAGGATTAGTTTCAGTAACTTTTGTCTTATTATCAGTGTTTCCTGCATTACAATTGCTGAAAATCAAAGTGATAATTATGACTGCGAAATAAAATGTCTTTTTCATTTATTATTATTTAGAATCTTAATTCTATAATATTTATTTAACCATTATTTAGTTAAGGCAATTACACTTTGCCGGAGGTTTCTCACTGGCTATAGTCCAGCTCGAGACCATTGCCTTTCCTTTTTCATACGGTTCTGATTCTTCTATAATCCTTATGGAAGAGAAACCTGCAGCTTTTAGCTGATCAAGATATTCATCCCTTGTCACTGATCCTGCCCAGCATTCAGCAATTGCAACAGGATCATTCCTGTAATCTTCGGGTATCGGCTTCAAGGAATAAATATCACTTATTACAAACTTGCCTCCCTTTTTAAGTATCCTGAATATTTCATTCCATACAGCTTGTTTATCAGAAGCATGGTTGATAGTACAATTTGAAATTACAAGATCAGCTGTATTATCCCCAAGTTTGATTTTTTCCAGTTCGCTTTGAATAAATCTGACATTTGTGATAGCCAGCCTCTTAGCTGTGTCAGTCGCTTTTTGTATCATCCCGTCGGATATGTCTATTCCGTAAACAAAACCTGTTTCTCCGACATTCTCTGCCAGCCGTAATACATCAGTACCCCTTCCGCTTCCCAGGTCAACACAAACTTCCCCTGACCGGGCTTCTGAATAATTTATAGCACCTCCGCAGGAAAGGCAACATGTAGTTTCTGCCAGTTCACTGTAACGTTTATTAATTTCAGTGTAATTCATTTTCAAAATTTTAAAAGTTGATTTTAATATTTCCTAAGGTTCTGAATTTTTCAGCACCTTGTGCACGGACCGCTTGTGATTAAATAACCAAACAAACCTCCAAAAATAATTGTGGTATAAGAATGACTTGTTATAAAACAAGAACCTGAAGAACATCCTACAAAGTGATAATATAAAAATCCGGCAGCTCCCCCAGCCACTATACCAAGAAAAGGTCTCAAGAAATACCACGATTTTAAAAACTCACGGATGCTTTTGGGTTTGACGCTGACTTTACAATTATTATCCATTTATCCATTTATTTATCTATGTAAATATTTTGATGCAAATATAAAAACTAATTTAATTAAATCGCAATAATATCACCTGAATCTCATTAATATCACTATTTTTCTTATCTTTGCGAACAAATCAATTGAAAATGAGCGCCATTTTCAAAAAAGAATTAAGTCCTGATCAACTTGAAGAGCTGTTTAGAAACGATGAAAAATGCCTTGAATTTCTGGCAGATCTTAAGTCGGGGTCTGGATTCATTTGCCGAAAATGTGGAAATACAAACTACTGTTCCGGCAAAACACCTTATTCTCGACGGTGTACTAAATGCAAGACTGAGGAATCTGCAACTACCGGGACTATCTTTCATAACTGCAAGTTTCCTGTAAGTAAAGCTTTTTACATTGCATATAATGTCTGTAAGGGTAAAGAAAAGTTATCATCTTATGAATTTGCTCGTCGTTTGTCGTTACGTCAGATGACATGCTGGAATTTTAAGACAAAAATTCAAAATGCTCTTCTGCAAATGGATTCACTGAGTGAAGGGGAAAAGTCATCAATCAATAAAATTTTGACCAGCTGAAATAATCGACATTCCCTTTATTCACTTTACCTTTTTCATTTGCTGCAAAAGAAACTCTTTATTCTTAATGCCTACAAACCGGTTTACTTCTACCCCGTTTTTTAAAAGAACTAATGTAGGAATATTTCTGACCTGGAATTTTTGTGCCAGCGACTGATATTGCTCAATATTCACTTTCCCCACATAAGAGTTGCCTGTCAATTCTGTTGATAGGTCATTCAATACCGGAGCCATCATCCTGCATGGAGCACACCAGCTGGCCCAGAAATCTATGAGCACAAGCTTGTTTTTTGTCTGATGCTGAAAATTTTTATCTGTCAGAGTCAGAATATTTTCACTATCAGCTACCACAGGAATATTTTTCAACCTGAGACGGGCTATCAGGTATAAAATCCCGAAAAAAGCAATTGTAATACCCGTGATTATAAATGTTATTTTCATATCGATTTAATTTTATCCCTTTTAAATTCAATCAGGCACAAAAGTAACGCACAATGCCGCATGTACAAAGAGAATCAAAATGAAGTAAAACAATTAACCTTTTGAATCACGACAACTTTTTTGTTGATTTAAGTTAACTTTGCAACTTTCAAAGAAATGTTAACATGAAAACCATTTTAGAAACCGACAGTGATTTTATATGCGATATCCAGGCACCATGCTTTCAGATGCTTTCACCTGAAGAGGCTGAACTTGTGCGTGCCAGTAAGACCCAGGTACTTTTCCGGAAAGATGATAATCTGACAAAACAGGGAGCATTTGCATCTTATGTACTATTTATAATTGATGGATTTGCCAAACAGTATCTTGAAGGAGATGGAATAAAGAATTACAACCTTCGGATTATAAAACCCGGCGAATTTGTGGGCCTGTCATCTGTCTTTTCTGAAAATACTTTCAATTATTCCTCCATTGCCTTGACTGATTGCCATGTTTTTCTGGTCGAAAAGGAGACTATATCAAAAGTGGTCAAACAGAACGGGATGTTCGGATTCAACATTATAAAAAGGTATTGTGAACAAAATACAAATCTTATTAACACTGTCCGTAACCTGATGTACAAACAGATGAATGGACGGATGGCAGATACATTGCTGTATCTTGACAGTTTAAAAAATGAGAAACCGGAAATATTTCAACTTCTTTCAAGAAAAGATATTGCTGATTTTGCCGGAATCTCAACAGAGAGTGCCGTAAAACTATTGAAAATATTTGAAAAGGATGGACTTATAAAGCTTAATGAGAAGGATATTCATATAATCAAACAGAATGAATTAATTGAGATAAGCAAGAGAGGATAATTTTTAAATTACAAGAAACCTGAATCCCAGTATATTTAAAAGTTTTTGTCCGGGACAAAAAATCTTATAAGCTACAGGCCAGACCTTTGCCAGATAACTGTCCTGAGCCTCCCGGAACCTGATAATTAATTCATCCATGGCCGGCGGGTTTTTCTATCTTTATAATTATACTCCAAAACTTTTATAATCTGGGAAATATCATTGTACTTGCCAAGGCACTGTGTCATATTGTCAAGTTTCTTTTCAAGGACTTTTATCACAGCAGGGTTAAGTGGCCTGAAAATATAAAGTTGATAAAGAAAATCTTTTGCCCTTTTCCTTAATTCATGCAACAGGGAAGGTTTTGGATTATTCCGACAGGCAGGATAGATATCTCTGAAATAATTGTATAGGTGGCCTCCAGTTCTTTTATTAACAGACTTGGGTCTATACTTTGCATTGACTGAAACCGAATCCGGTAACCTGTCTTATTCAAATGGGTATTTATTTGTTCAAAAGATGCCCTGAATTCTTCAGTATGTTGCGACAGAAATTCGCATTTTTCAAGCAATCGAGCAATAATCAGATTTTCATTTAATCGGGGAAAGATATCAGGATATTTTTTTTTGAACTCTTTAAGTGTTTTTTTCAGGACTGATATTTCACGCCATGAACGCATAATTTTTCCAACTTCTTTTAAAGAGTTTGCATTTACGTCGTTAAAAGCTTTTTCCATCTGAGGAGCAACTAGTCTTAACAGCGCTCTTGATTTCTTCATAAGAACACGAACATCATGCACTACTTTTTCATCCGGAATATCATATTTCTTTAACAAAGACTGTGATTCCCTGACATATCCTGAAAGAGCAGGTTTAATTTGCTTTAATTTCACGTAATCCAGTTCCATTTGCATTTTTCTTTGCTATATAAAATTACTAAAAAAAAGAAATCCATTAACCACAAAGAGCTCAATCCCGGGTACTCGGGATATTCGAAGTCTGAAAAGATTCGTATCATTACCTGTCGGAAGCATTCGAAATGAACCAGAATGTTTTACCATTGAGTACTTTGCTCCTTCCCACCTGAAAGGATAATACCAGAATGACCCCGCATAATAAACCTTATAGAAAATCAAAATATTTGTAACAATTTATTAACTTCAATCTACTTATAAAGAGTTAAATTTGTTAAGATTTTTCTTAAAAGTTTAATAATGGGTAAAATTACAAGAGGTCAAAGGATTGGCATACTTACAGCAGGAGGTGATTGTCCGGGAATAAATGCAGCTATCCGCGGCGTAGGTAAAACTGCAATAGTAAAATACGGAATGAGCCTGGTTGGCATAAGTGATGGATTCACAGGGATGATAAACAAGGAATATAGGGAACTTACCGAAAGTGATCTTTCGGGGATACTCACTCTTGGTGGCACGATTCTTGGGACTTCAAGGGAGAAACCTTTCAAAAGCAACGGAAAAGGGAAAAATGAGATAAGCAAGCCTGTACTCATAAAGGAGCATTATGAGCAGATGGGTCTTGACTGCCTGGTCTGCATCGGAGGAAACGGCACTCTTAAAACTGCTCATCTTCTCTCACATGAGGGATTGAATGTGGTGGGCATTCCAAAAACTATTGATAATGATGTATGGGGTACTGACCTGACATTCGGATTTGATTCCGCTGTGAATATTGCCACCGAAGCTATTGATCGCCTTCACTCAACAGCCAACTCCCACAAAAGAATAATGATTATTGAACTTATGGGACATAATGCAGGATGGATAGCACTTTATTCCGGAATTGCAGGGGGAGGAGATGTTATCTTGATACCTGAAATTCAATACGATGAAAGGAAGGTAGCGGAATATCTTCTGCATCGGGTGAGCGAGAATAAACCATATTCGATCGTAGTTGTCGCTGAAGGTATCAGGAATCCAATAAAGGACAGCTGCTCGGCAGCTCAATCTTTAAGCAAAAGAATAACTGACCTTACCGGACTAGAAACGAGGGAGACAGTTTTGGGTTACATACAACGGGGAGGGACACCATCTCCTATGGATCGTGTGCTGGCAACCAGATATGGTTCTGCCGCTGCTGATATGATTGCAGAGCGTGACTTTGGCAAAATGGTTGCTCTGAAAAACACTGAAATTGTATCTGTTCCTCTCTCGGAAGTATCAGGAAAGCTTAAACTAGTAGACCCTAAGGAGCCCCTTGTTATACAGGCCCTGAGTATGGGAACAAATTTTGGTTTCTAGTTTTTGTTTAAACACTTGTAATTCAATTGATCTTAAAATGAAAAGATTAATTTTTGTCCGCCATGGTAAAGCAGAAGACGATTCACCTGAGATATCTGATTTCGAAAGATCTCTGACACTGAAGGGGAAGAGTATTTCAAAACTTATGGCCCGTAAAATGATGGAAAAGGAAAAATCTCCGGGCAAATTTCTGACAAGTCCTGCTTTCAGGGCTCTCGAAACAGCATTAATCTTTGCAAGGGAATACGGAATCAATGCCGATGATATCATTCTGAAGAGCGACCTGTACTATAAAATGAATATTCAGAACCTGCCCGGAATCCTGTCGGATATCAACGATGAAACCTTAACGGTTACCCTGTTTGGACATAACCCTTCATTTACACATATAGCAAATGCATTGAGCTCGGGTGGATGTGAATTTATTCCCAAATGCGGTATAGTTTGTATGTCGTTCAATTTAACGACATGGAGTGATATTACCCGTAGCACCGGCAAGATAAATTATTTCCTTAATCCTGAGAAAATTCTATGAGCAAAACATATATTCCAAAGGAAATCAGCTGGTTGTCATTCAATGAACGTGTTTTACAGGAAGCTGAAAACAAAGAGGTCCCCTTACTCGAAAGATTTAAATTTCTAGGAATTTACTCAAATAACCTCGATGAATACTTCAGGGTGAGGGTGGCAACATTTAAAAGGCTTTCGACAGTTAGGATCAAAATCAAAGTCAATACTTGGATACAACACAAAGGCGACACTGAAAAAGATCCAGGAAATTGTCTTATCCCAAAATTCCAAGTTTGAAAAAATTTACTCTGGATTAATTCATGAACTGGATGACCATAAAATACATATCATCAATGAGAAACAATTAAACAATGAACAGACCGAATTTGTACAGAAGTATTTCCACAGGGAAGTTCGTACAAGACTAATGCCTTTTCTCATTGAAAAGGATAAAGAGTTGCCTAATCTTACTGATGATGCCATATATCTCGCAATCTATCTTGTTAAAAAAGAGACACAAAAGAAAAGATTTGCACTTCTTGAAATACCTACAAATGTTCTTCCAAGGTTTGTCGTTCTTCCTGAAAAAGGAGAAGACAAATATATGATGTTTATTGATGATATAATCAGGTTTGGCCTTAAGGAGATTTTTTTCATTTTTGATTTTGATGTTTTTTCTGCATATACAATAAAATTGACAAAGGATGCTGAACTTGAAATAGTTGATGACATTTCAGAAAGTTATATTGACAAACTTTCAAGAAGCCTTCAGCAACGGAAATGGGGAACACCTGTCAGATTTATTTACGACCGGAAATTACCTGATGACCTTCTTAAAATACTGACCAAGAAGCTCAATTTTGGACCCGACGACGTCGTAATTCCAGCCGACAGATATCATAATTTCAAGGACTTCATGAATTTCCCGGACCTTGGACGCAAAAAATTCTACTATGAACCTGTTATTCCTGTATTCCACCGCGATATCCAGGCCGGAAAAAGCATTCTTTCAGCTATCAAGAAAAAGGACATCATGCTTTTCTTTCCTTACCATCCATTCGATCATTTTATTGATCTTTTAAGGGAAGCTTCTATTGATCCATATGTAACAGCAATACAGATAACACTTTATCGCCTTGCGAGAAACTCAAGTGTTATCAATGCATTGCTGAATGCAGTGAGGAATGGAAAAAAAGTTACTACTGTGGTTGAACTTCAGGCCCGATTTGACGAGGAGGCAAATATTCTCTGGGGTAATAAGCTAATGGAGGAAGGAGTTAAGGTGATCTACGGTGTCCCCGGTCTAAAGGTTCATGCTAAACTGTGCCTCCTAACCAGGGTTAAAAATGAAGTAACCCAGCGCTATGCTGCTGTCGGCACAGGCAATTTTAATGAAGATACTGCAAAAATCTATACCGACCATCTTTTATTGACCACAAACAAGAAGATAACCAATGAGGTTTTTAAAGCTTTTAATTTCTTCAATGTTAATTACAAAAAAGATAATTTTTATCACCTGGTGCTCTCGCCATTTTTTCTGCGGAATAAGATTACGTTTCTTATAGAGAACGAAATAAAGAATGCCAAGGCGGGGAAAAAGGCTTTTATATATCTCAAATTAAATAACATCACAGATAACGAAATCATAAATCATCTTTATGAAGCCAGTAAATCAGGGGTGACAATCAGGCTGATAATCCGGGGAATGATTTCTATTGTTCCAGGGTTAAAAAAGATAAGTGAGAACATTAAGGCTATCGGGATAGTAGATCGTTTTCTTGAACATACCAGGTTTATGATCTTCTGCAATAATGGCGATGAGGAGTGTTTTATTTCATCGGCTGACCTTATGACCCGAAACATTGAACACAGAATAGAAGTAACTTGTCCCATATTTGACAAAAATATTAAAACTGAAATAAAGAGAATATTTGAAATTCAATGGTCTGATAATGTCAAGGCAAGAGTTATTGACGAAAACCAGTCAAATAAATTTGTAAAACAAGGGAAAGATCCAAACCGATCACAAATAGAAGTTTATAAATTCATAAAAAAGGTTAACGAAAAACCCAGTTAAATTAATGACCCTGATATCTTTTTACTCTTAGCTTTGTGCAATTATCTTTTGATCAGAAATCTTATGAATTATTTTGCGCTTTTAACAGGAACTGTTTTTATTATACTTTTTTCGTGGTTTCTTTCAATTAAGTACAAAAGATACCATGGTATCGCCAGATTCTTTGCTTTTGAGAGTGTATTCATTCTTTTCATGTTAAACTATCGGGTCTGGTTTATCAATCCGTTATCACCTTTGCAGGTGGCCTCATGGATCCTGCTGTTTGGTTCAATTTATGTAGTTATGACGGGTTACCTATTGCTAAAAAGAAAAGGGAAGCCTGACAGCAATTTCGAGAACACATCATTACTAGTTAAATCAGGTATTTATGGTTACATTAGACATCCTTTGTACCTTTCTGTCTTTATGCTTGGTACAGGAGTCATGTTAAAAAACCCACAGCCTGCTCAGCTTATTTTAGGAGTAATTAATCTGTTTGCCGTTTATATAACAGCGAGGATTGAAGAAAAGGAGATGATTGCAAAATTTGGTGAAGAATACATCTTATATATTAAAAAGACTAAGATGTTTATCCCGTTTATTCTCTGAATATCATTAATTTACACACTCCCTTAGTCACTAAGTGATCCTTTCACTTCTTTAACTCCGTGGCATTCATCAATGCTTCTGAAACTTTTTAAAAAGCGGGCTGATGATTTACCATTATTTCGAAGAAATCCAGGCTAGTACCTTTTCTGATGTAGGTTTTTCTTTAGGATCTATAACTTCGACAAGTTTTCCATTTTCGTCGATAAGATATTTCTGAAAATTCCATGTTACTTCCGAGTCCATAACTCCATTCTCTTTTTTGGATGTCAGCCATTTGTAAACAGGAGCCATATCTTTTCCCTTAACTGAAATTTTTTCCATCATTGGAAATGTTACACCATAATTTTCAGTACAGAACTTTCTGATATCCGAAGCTGTTCCCGGTTCCTGGTTGGCAAAGTTGTTTGCCGGGAAACCGATAATGACCAGATTACCCTGGTATTTCTGGTATAACTCTTCGAGATCTTTGTATTGTGGCGTATTTCCACATTTTGATGCGGTATTTACGATCATCACTTTCTTCCCTTTGAGTGAGGCAAAATCAAATTCTTTTCCTTCAAGTGTTTTAACTTTGAAATCATAGAATCCAGAAGTTTGTGAAAAAGCTGCAGCAGATAATAACATAATAGAAAATAGTAAACCCAATTTATTCGTTTTCATATCTAACAGTTTATTTTTGCAATTCTAACAAACAAGGAAGAGTTATGTTCAAAAAGAGATGGAAGCTGACAAAAATCTTTATATTACTGATAATCAATTTTTTCTTTTACCCATGTCTGATCCTTGCGAAACAGACGGATAATGCAGCACAAGATGAGATGCAGGTTTACCGCAACCAGAATGAAGCGGAACAAAGACTTATAGACTATAAAGATAATGATGAAGCTCTGAAACTAAAGGTCATTCAGCTCGATATTATTAATAATAGCAGAAAAAAGTTTAATGCTCCCCCTGTAAAGCTTGACATTCTTGCTTCAAGGGTAGCAAATAAAATGGCCAGGGAAGCTGCAGAGAATGGGTACATCGGACACTGGAACATGGCGGGTGAGGAACCATATTTAAGATATGCATTTGCCGGTGGCTATGATCATATTTCTGAAAATGCATACGGTGAACGGTCATCAACCAAGTATAATAAATCACCTTCGCTTATCGGTTCATTGATGAAAAAGGGACATGAGAAATTCATGTCTGAAAGACCGCCCGATGACGGGCATAAACAAAATATAACAGAGAAATCCCATAATTATGTAGGAATTGGATTCTGCCTTTCCGGAAAACAATTCAGATATTATGAAGAGTTTATTGACAGGTATTTTGAATTTGAGAACATCCCCCCGGAGGTTAAAGTAGGGGGGCCTTGTAGTATCACAATAAAAACTGATGGTCAAAGATACTTGTATTACGTAATTATATTCAGGGAGCGGTGGCCAAAGCATCTCACTCCTTCACAGATAAACAAAAGAGGAAGTTACAGGGACTACACAAATGAAGAGTATGAAGATCTGGTTGCCAGTGACCTTTCCAGGTTCAGGAAAGGCAATGTTTACGAAATTCCGCTTAGATTTTCAAAGGAAGGGTTTTTCTATATCCAGGCTTTTTCTGATAAAAAAGAGATTATCAGACCAGCTTCACTAAGTACAAAAGGCAAGACACCGGAAAGTGGTATCGTAATTAAGGTTGAAAGATAAGCCATCCTCCCGATAGATCAGTTTTGATCACATATAGCTTATTTTCTGTAGATTAACTCAAATGAGGATCGGAAAACAGACTATTTTTTGCAACTTCTTGCAGTCAAAATTTAAATTATTTTATTTATTACTATGATATTAAAAAAACTCGTCCTATTTTTGCGACTCTTTTTAGTACACCTTAATATAGGCTCGGTGACTAAATCGGGGTGTAGCGCAGCCCGGTTAGCGCATCTGGTTTGGGACCAGAGGGTCGCAGGTTCGAATCCTGCCACCCCGACAATATAAAATCCCATTTATCTGACAATTAGATAAATGGGATTTTTATTTCCCCAAAGTTGTACTCCCAATCCAAAATTAACCAGATTTTATAATGGTAGTCTTCAGGATATACCGTCACAGATTGATTATTAACTATCCGAGGACCTGAAAAAACAATTAATCTGATTAAATCTTTTAAACTTATTAACCAAACAGAAATAAATATTAACAATTTTTAACTTTTGAAAATATGTCTTTATTGAAGTTTTTGTTTTAAATTACCATTTATAATTTTTTTGCCGCAATATAGAAGCTTCAAAAATTGTGTCGTTAATATCCTGAAATAATGAAAAACGATTCATTATCAGCATCATCGATAATCAAGGAATTAATCGATATGCATAAATCTGGTACATTAAGTGATCAGGAATATTATAACTTATTAAAATCTCATATAATTAATCATTGCAAAGGGCAACACTTAAACCAGTTGGAGACAGGTAAAAAACCACTGAAAGATTCAAATGAATATAATGATGCTTCACCCAGGAAACATAAAAACAAGGAATATAATCCGCTAAAATCTAAGATTATTATCAGGGATGAAGTTCAGCCTATAAAAGAAAAGGTAGAGAAGGTATTATGGATACTTCTTAACTAAAGAAGTTGAACGAGAAAGTCACATATATAGAAATATATTAAATCACAGGGAATAGCAAGACTTTTTTGCTGCAGAGTTTTCGGTTTAAACCGAAAATTATTTTTTCAAAAACAACCCACCGAATGGCGCATATAAAATGTTGCCTTTGAGCCACAACCCATAAACCTATACAACACTGCCTGAGGCGAGCTTTCGATAGTCATCTGTTTGTTTCTTTAATTTCAGTAAATGTTAAGACTTAATATGGAAGAATCAAAACACATCCAATTAAATGTCACAAAATGGGATAAATGGGCGAAATCCCTGGATAATAATAATTTGAGAAATTATTATTTAAGAAGTGGACAAAATGATGTCATTTCTTTGCTCGACCTTAAGGAAAACATGAATATTCTGGATATAGGTTGCGGAACGGGATGGGCATTGGGACAAACTGCAAAATTAATGAACAATAAAGGTTCTTTTTATGGCGTCGACTTATCGGCAAAAATGGTTGAAAAAGCCAGGGAGAATTTTAAGTCTGATGAAAATTTTCACTTTCTGACATCCAATGCAGAATCAATTCCTCTTGAAGACATTTTTTTTGACATAATTATTTGTACTAACTCTTTCCATCACTATTTTAATCCCGGCAAAGCACTGAAAGAGATGTATCGTCTTCTCAGTACCGGAGGCAAAGTATATATACTCGATCCTTCAGCAGATTTGTGGTTAACCAAAATGATTGATAAACTTATACATCTGCTCGAGCCCGGACACGTAAAAATTTATAGCACAAAAGAGTTTAATGAATTAATAATCAGATCAGGTTTAAAGTATGAAGGCAATAAAACCATCAGAATCAGCCAAAAAATTCATATAGGAGTGAAATCACTATAGGAGATTACAAATTGAATAATTTTATTAAATGCCCTTTTATGAATAATTTTTTAATTAGCCATTTCACTGTAATATGAGGGCATAGAACGAAGACTAATATATGGCTATGTACTCATCAGTCTTGTACATTTTTAAAGCCGGTTTATGGTATTATATAAATTTTAAAATCAGAGGACTTTTTTTTGCAATAAATAAGAAAAGCTATTCTCAGGTTGGCAGAATCATCTCAAAATTCTTCAGAGAGGTATACTGCTTAAGCCTGTTTAACGTTTCTAAGTAATATTTAAGGTACCGTTTCCAGGGCCGAAAGACTCGCATTAATATCGTATAGCAATCATGAATACTATAAAATTGACTTTTTCCCAAATTATAAAAAGAAAAAAATTACTTCTGCTGTTTATAATTTTTATTTCAGGGATAAATTTATTTGGCTGGTTATCAGGTAAAATGGGGTTAACCTCCTTTTCTATCAACTATATACCTATCCCCCACTCATCAGCGGTTATTTTTATTGCTCTAAGTTTCCTTCTTCTGATTGATATTGATTTCAAAAAAACGGGAATAACAAGATATTTATTGACATTTTCAATAATATTTATTGCCTTTTATTGCTGCTTGATTTTTCTTGATTTCCTGTTTGATTTCACATGGGATGCAGAAAATATCTTCATTAAGAATCCGGGAAAATTTGGAAATGTATTGACGGGTCGCATGTCGCCAATAACTTCATTTTTATTTGTTATGATATGCACTGGCATTCTGGGTATCAGACAAAAGAAAACCGATATAATAAGATATATAGGTGGCACTTTCTCATTAATTGCATGTACTGCATCATTTGTATTATTAATAGGATATCTCTATAGAGCACCGATTCTTTATGGCAGTAATATTATACCAGTTTCAATGCCATCAGCAATCTCCTTCCTGCTATTAAGCATTACGTTAATCAGATCGGTAGAACTGAAATATTGGACATTCAATCTGATAAAGGATAATAAAGTCAAACGACAACTTTTAAAGTCATTTTTACCAATTGTTATTTTTATAGTGATCCTGGAAGGATACTTAGATACTGTTTTATCTTTCAATGATATAAATCCTCCTCTGACAGCAGCATTAATCCTGCTCATGGTTGTTTTTGTAACTGTCTTTATAGTATTCAGAGTTTCATCCATAATTGGGGCACAGTTGTTAAAAGCAGAACAAGCGCTGAAAGAAAGTGAAACAAAATTCAGAGAAATAATTAACCAGATCAATGATGGAATTACCGTATATAATGAGCAAGGGGAAATAGTAGTATGGAACAAAGGTGCTGAAAAAATAACAGGATTAACGGCAGATAATGCTGTAAATAAAAATATGGAAGTTGTTCAATATCAGTATGCAACGCCTCAATCAAAAGAAAAACATCATCCTGAATATCCTTTAAGCACGGTTGTGACTTTTCAAACGCCGGAAGTTTTAAATCAGATTATTGATGAAGAAATAGTTCCTGTTAATTCTCTAAAAATCAGTAATATTCAGAGCATAGTATTCCCAATCAAATTCAGCGAATATATTTTGTATTGTAAAGTATTCAGGGACATAACAGAAGTAAAGCAGTACGAAAAACAATTGCTTCAATCAAATGTCGATAAAGATCGTTTCATATCAATTCTCTCGCACGATTTAAGAAGTCCTTTTACCGTGATTCTTGGTTATTCAGAATTACTGCTGGAAAACATTCGCATTTACAATATTGACCAGATTGAAAGTTTTTTAAAAGATATTTATCATTCAACACAAATGACATTCACATTACTTGAAGATTTATTGAAGTGGGTAAGAGTGCAATCGGGCAAAATTACGTTTGAACCTAAAAGACTAAGCTTTAAAAATATTTATAATGAAATATTTAAAATCTATAGTCCGCTTGCTCAATCAAAGAAAATTTCAATAAACAATAATGTATCAGATGAAATCAGCGTTTTTGCTGATTCTGACATGCTTAAAGTAATCCTCCGAAATCTTATTTCAAATGCACTGAAATTCACAGCCAATAATGGCATTATAAATATTAATGCAATTGAAAATTCTGGAAATGTTACAGTATCAGTGGCTGACACCGGAATTGGAATAAAACCTGAAAGTTTAACCAAACTATTTGATATTTCACAACTTCATACAACAAGGGATTTAGCAGGAGAAAAAGGATCAGGGTTAGGATTAGTGCTTTGTAAAGAATTTGTGGAAAAACATGGAGGTAAAATATGGGTTGAAAGTATTGTAGGAAAAAGGAAGTAATTTTAAATTTATCCTGCCACAACAGTCAGACCATGTTAACGCTATAAATAACTGATAATTAAGAAGAAATTATTTTTGACAGATAACAGTGGCATTGTTTGAATTTTAAATCAGATAAGCAGTACAATATTAGAATAATGTATTTTTTATAAGAAATAGTTTCTCTTCGGTCAATATCTCTGAGAATTTCTTCGAAAATAAGTACTAAGTTTGATCTCAAATAAACTTAAAATCCGGAGAGGCAAAATTTTACATTTAAATTTGTAACAGTTCTTCCGAGGAAAAGTGAGTACTTAAAAAACGAGAGAATCAATATGAATTACAAACATTTAATTTTATTCTCAATAACTTTATTTTGCCTGAAGTCTGTAATGATTAAGGCACAGACAGTGAAAGATATTGAAGGCCATATTTACAAATCAGTAGTTATAGGAAACCAGGTCTGGATGGCTGAAAACCTCAAAACAACTAAGTTTAATGATGGCAGGATCATCCCGTTGGTTACCGATGATAAGGCCTGGGAGGCCTGACCACACCTGCGTATTGCTGGTATAAAAACGATGCAAAATCTGATAAAAATGGGTACGGTGCATTGTATAACTGGTATACTGTCAGTACAAATAAATTATGTCCAAAAGGATGGCATGTCCCCTCCGATGAGGAATGGAAAACATTAACAGACTTCCTGGGAGGTGAGAGCATTGCCGGGGGTAAATTAAAAGAGGAAGGAACGGCCCACTGGGAACTCCCGAATACAGGAGCGACAAATCAAAGCGGTTTTACAGCACTGCCTGCTGGCTTTCGCAACTATTCCGGAACATTTGAAATCTCTGGCTCAAACTCCATTTTCTTTCGTTCAAACGGATGCTGGTGGAGTTCTACGGAGGGCTCAGATTTCAGTGCCCACTACAGAAGACTCTACAACTCTTTCAGCGATATTTACAGTAGCTTAAGTGTAAAACAATTTGGCTATTCCGTCAGATGTTTGAAAGATTAAATTCATATTGACCCGTTTTTCATTAAAAAAACATCTGAGTATCTTTGAAAACCAGAGACTGTTGAATAAATAAGCTATTATGGATTTAAAATTACCTTCAAAGAAAATTCAGAATATTGCTTCCTCTTTCTGGTCGCATCGTATCCTGAATGCAGTTCTTGTAGGTGTTGCAATCTATATTGGAATAACAGTGGTTTTCGGATTATTCTATTATTTCTTTGGTGCGTTGGATTTCAAATCTGAATCAAAAGTAAATATAATCAACTTCCTTGATTACATTTACTTTAGTGCTGTTACCTTCACAACAATAGGATATGGAGATATTGTGCCAAAAGCCGGAGCCGGACAAATAATTGTTTTTATTGAATCATGTGTGGAGTTGACTTATATTCCGGTATTTGGAGGTTTTCTTGCATACAAATTTCTGCAGAGACCAAATGATATACTTCTGACCGACAATTTTTTTATTCGTTTCAGAGATCAACATATTTCCTTTCCACAAGAGTAGGCAACAAGGGGAAAAACCTTATTGACTGTACAGCAACTATTGAGTTAATTCAAATTGTGAACAATGTAAAAAGGACTTTGTTTAAGCGGGAAATAAGTACACCTCTTGTGGAACTGATATGGTTTCTGGAAATCCGACTTGATGGCCAGGAAAATGCTTATGTGCTCCAACAGACGAAAGCGTTAATTAAAAATCCCGGCACCTCTCTTATTCGTGCAACAATTATTGGTTATGATTCGAATTCCGGTAACCTTGTCCATATATTCAAATATTATACAATGGATAAACTATTATTTGGCGGAAAATTCTCTGATGTTTATACATGGGAAGGAATCAAACAAACAAAGCCAAACTGGTCAAACTTTAACAAAGTCGAAAGTTTGTATGCAACCGGTCAGCAGGCCATTGATCTTCTTTTACAATAGGTTTTGTGGTAATGACCTGTTCAAATGGTGAATGATCGGATTTTCCGTACAAAACCGGAAGGACCACCATTTTCTCAACTCCCGGAATATTTATATCAGATTAATTGTCTATTATAGACATTAAACGCTACAGGCTTACATTGCCGGTTTATCAGAGGTTTACATAAAAAGTCATGAGATGAAAAAAGTTATTTCAGCTATTGCAGTAATTTGT
>CAVVGP010000053.1:0-3055 GCA_963747625.1 uncultured Bacteroidales bacterium
GACAGGGTATTGTTCTCATCAGTTCATTATCCTGCCAACTATGGTTTCATACCTCAGACATATTGTGACGATCATGACCCTCTCGACATCCTGGTTATATGTTCAATCGATGTTTTTCCAATGTGCATTATTGAGGCAAAAGTGATAGGGGCGATGGAGATGGTTGACGGTGATTGAACGCGATGACAAAATAATAGCAGTTGCAGCTAATGATATGTCAGTTAATTATATTAAATGAACTCTCCGAGCTTCCTCCTCATACCCTTGTGGAACTAAAAAGGTTTTTTGAAGACTATAAAAAGCTGGAACATAAAAATGTCATTGTAGAACAATTCATGAACAAGGAAAAAGCATATGAAATTATTCTTGAAGGAATGAGACTTTACCAGGAAAAGAAAGAAATATTGATGCCTCCTCAGTAGTCAAGCTCTTCGGGACTTCATGCTTATTTGCCATCGGACAACCTGGCACAGGACAATTAATAATTTTGTGTTCTTTATTATCAGCAGGTTCCCATCCCATGATAAGATATAATGTAAAAAATCCGATTAAAAAGGCAACTGCTACATGCCATCCTTTTTTAACCCATTGAATTACATCCCTTCCTTCCGGAAATTTATTTGTTATCGCAACGCCTGCTGATGAACCGAACCAGATCATCGATCCTCCGAATCCAACACTATACGCCAGCATTCCCCAGTCAAAATGACCCTGATCCAGGCAAATCTTTGTAAGAGGGAATATTATCAAATACCGACGAAAGGAATCCAAGTGCAAGGGCAGTCATCCATGAAGCATCAGGAAGTTCTTCTACAGGCATAAGTGAAGCACAAAATACCAGGCAAAGCAGGAATACAGTTCCCTTGATGCGCCCGGAACCTCTTTCCAGGGCACAGGTCTAAAAAACGATCCGATAACTATCGCGATCCATACTCCTAAAGCAGGCATGTCGTAAAGAATATTGGAAATAATTGCACCTGCAAGTATAAGCCCTACATTAAATATTTTTACCCAGTCAACCTGACATTTGGAGTCGCATCTTTTTGTATCCTCTGATATTTATCCTGCTGGTGTGACGCAAACCATGCAAAAAAAAAAGGGCAACACCGGCAGCAATAAAACCATGTAAAACATTCAATGCACTTACACCGTCAATCCACATCATAGTTGTTGTCGTATCCCCGACTACGCTTCCGCTTCCTCCGGCATTACTTGCTGCCACAATAGCGGCAATATATCCGATATGAACTCTTTTTTTAAAGACAACCAGTGCAATGGTTCCTCCTATGAGAGCAGCAGCAATATTGTCAAGAAACGATGATAATAAAAAAACGAAAATCAAAAGTACAAAAGGACCTTTCCAGTCATCAGGAAGAAAATTTGGCAATATATCAGGAACTCCTGATTCTTCAAATATTTTAGATAATATGGAAAAGCCTAGCAAGAGACCCAGAAGGTTTAATATTATACCCCATTCGCCCTGACGCAACCCTTTATGAATCAGTTGTTCAACAAATGGTGTGGTTCCGAATAAGATGCTCAAAAAAATGAAAACCCGGATCAAAAATGAGTTTGAAAGTCAATAAAACTACAAACCCTGTCACTGCCACCCTGAAAGTCTGCTTATGAAAGAGTGCGACACCCGAGAAGAATTAGTCCGAATATTATAAATTCACCTCTTACAGGACCAATTGATGGAACTTTCACCCGAGAGGCTGAAACCGTAACAGGAAGCAATAATAATATGATAAAAATAATGCCTTCTTAGCAGACAATAAGTAGCCTGGCTTTTGAGATTTTTTTTCATATTATTGAAGAAATGTCTAATGTGCTTTCGCAGTGGCAATGATCATTTTTGAATTTAACCTGTTACCCAAAGAAAGCACATTCACTAAATCCTGGATAGGCAAAGTATTATCAAAACGCAACATAATGAATGCATCCGGAGAACTTGTCATCTCTTTTTTCAGCTGCGATTCAAGCGCTTCAAAAGGAACCTGGGTATTATTCACATAATATATCTTATCTTTGGTCATTGTAAGGTTGATCTCCTTCTTCTGGATAGTCTGGCTGCTCCTCGAACTGGGTAATGAAACCTTTATCATGCTGGGATTAAGAAGCGTAGATGTGATTATAAAGAACAGCATAAGAAAGAACATTATATCGTTCATCGACGAAGTAAACACTTCGGCAGTAAAGTCCTTTTTCTTACGAAGATCTATCATTTTGAAGGGCTTTTTAACAGATCAATGAAATTCATTGCATTCCATTCAAGCTGGTGGATAGCTTTATTTAAAATAATATTCAGCCAATGGTAGCCAATATACGCGAGTATACCAACTGTGAGCCCGGCTGCACTGGAAACCATTTTAACATAAAGTCCGGAAGAAACAGTTCCTATACTTACATCGCTCGTCATTGAGATATTGAAAAATATTTTAATTACACCGATTATTGTTCCCAGGAACCCGAACATCGGGGCTATACCGGCTATAACGGCAAGGATCTGTACATTTTTTTCAAGATCATAAACTTCAAATTTCCCCGCTATCTCAATCGATTCTTCAATTTCTTTGATAGGTTTGCCCAGTCGGGAAATGCCTTTCTCTATCATTCTGGCGATTGGTTTTGCAGTATTCCTGCAAAGTGTCAGAGCAGAATCAGTTCTTCCGTTCAGAATATATTCATGTATACTGTTCATGAAATCCACATCTGAACTTATATGTCGCCTGATAGTCAGATAACGCTCTATGAAAACATAAACTGCTATTATGGAAAGTAATCCAATTGGTATCATAATAATACCACCCTTCATTATAATATCTATCAGGTGAAAAGTTTCAGAGGCATTCTGAACCGGAAGTGCAGGAGCAGCGGCTATGTTTCTATTCAGAGTATCAAATGCTTGTGCAACATCTAAAAGGACTGCGGTCATATCGGTTAGTATTATTATTTATATCAAAACGAAATCTTATCTCGAAAATTATCACTTCCATTAAATATTAATCTTAAAACAGGACCGGAATTTACGGTTATCCGGTAAATAATCCAAATT
>CAVVGP010000054.1:0-15250 GCA_963747625.1 uncultured Bacteroidales bacterium
ACAGTTATATCCCCGCTTTTTTCATCAAGTATCCTTTCACCGGTAATATCATAAACCTGGCAATCTTTAGTGTATGTGCTTGTAACAATATAATAGTGATGCAATAAGGCATAAGCCTTTAATTGTGAACCGGCAGAGTAGGCACTTGACCAGAGAACCATTTCGGCACCCTGTTTCTCTCAAAGCCTGCCATATTTCCGGGAAGTTAGCATCATAGCAAATTGCGATGCCAATCCTTCCAAAGTCAGTGTCATAGACCATCCGGAAATTTTTACCGGGGGTAACAGGAGGGTTCAGATCATACTCGTTCCAGTAGGGATATATTTTATCATATAAGAAAACAACTTTGCCTTCACGGTTAATCAATACCGCGCTGTTGAACCGGGTTTTGCCATCTGTCCTGTCGATGGGGGACAGGATATATGTGTTATGTTTTTTAGCAAGCCTGGATAACTCAGTTATTGTTTCACCTTCAAGCGTTTCCGGTTTTGACTGCCCCCTCCATGTCTCAGGTAAAACAATTATATCAGCGCCTTTTTCACCTTCTTCATCAACAATTTTTTCAATCCTGGCCAGATTCTCATTGGCAAAACAGAGGCTTACGACCCTGACCGGACGACCGGTTTTATCCGACGCATCCAATTTGAACACAATTAAAAACAAGAAGCTGATTAATAAAAACCACTTTAACAGGGGTCTGATCTGATCTTAAGTTTTTCATTTTCATCCTCCTTTTTATAAATGGCTTTGTAAATTTAATTTCTGTGTTCAAATTTATAATCTGATGCTTTTCGTTATTTATATAAGTACATAAATAATTAGTTATAAGGTCCTGTCGTTTTCAGCACTTTCATAATAATCGAAATGATTGCCAAGCTTTTCCATTAACGGAAGTGTAATGCGGTTGAGCTCATCCTTTATTTCTTTACTTAAATGGTATTGACTGCTTTCACATTTGCCTTAAGCTCGCTGACATTTCTCGAACCTGCAAGGGAACATGTAATTGCAGGATTTTCCATAATCCATATAATGGCAATTTCGGCCATGGAAAAGCCAGATTTTTTACAGACTCTCCTTATCTCTTTTATAGCCGTAAATGTCTCTTTTTCTGCTCCTTCTTCACCGTGCCTGCATTCTTTTGTGCCTTGGCAATTAAAGTGGCGTGTACGCCGTTGCCAGACCGGAATACCCTCAGGCGCAGGGTAAATGTCTGCCAGTATGCCCTGAAATAATGCCATATAACCAATAACTCCAATTCCTTTTTCTTCACAAAAGGCAAGGTGTCAAATTCGATTGCCCTGCAAAGAAGATTATATGGAAGCTCATTCACTGCAATTTCTTCAAGTGGTAATTTTCTAACTGACTGGGCTAAAATTGCTGATGCCGAAATAACGTATTTTACCCTGTTGTTTTAATTCTGAAGATCTCCAGGGCATCATTAATTTCAGGAGGGATTTTCAATAATGTGAATATCATCTGTAAAATGTCTGATTGAATGAGGATGTAGAGGCCAGTGCACCATATATAAATCAATATAATCAGTCTGAAGGCGTTTTAACGAAGCCTCACAATGGCTGATCATCTTTCCCGGATAACAATTTGACGGGCTGACCTTAGTTCCTATATAAAACTGGTCCCTTGGTATTCCTCTGATCGCTTTCCCCTAGCGAAGATTCACTCCTTCCTTCATTATACGCTTCTGCAGTATCGAAATAATTGATACCAAGCTCAACTGATGCATGGACAACGTCGTTGGCTCATCTTTTTTCTGGTCGCCCCAGTATTCTCCTCCACCAAAAGCCCAGCAGCCGATTCCCAGGACAGACAATTCAAGGCCGGAATTTTTACACAATCTTCTTTCCATCTTCAAGAAATAAGTTGTTCTTTGCAATTAAATTTCTGCAATTCCATTCAAGTAAATTCCTGCCTTTCTTTCGGATGCTTTATCTTAATTTAATTCATCTTTTAATGACCTCAGGAATTTTGTACTAATTTATTCTTCTTATTTTGAACCTGCAATAGAATAACATGAGTGACTTGTTATTATTCTTTATTTATTTATTGTGTTTGAATGGAGTAATACTATAGTCTTTGAGGTGGGCTTAAAAAAATAAGCCGGGAATTTATTTACTTTGCCGGGTAATTACAACATAAAAAAATGACAAAAATTTCAGAAATTCTTCTTGATCGGAGGACAATCAGGAAATACTCATCAGAACCCATTGATGACAAGCTTCTTAATGAACTGCTTAATATGGGACGCAGGGCTTCCACAACGGGGAACATGCAGGTTTACAGTATTATCATAACCAGGGATGAAAAAATGAAAAAAGAACTGGCGCCGCTGCATTTTAATCAGAATATGGTAACTGAGGCTCCTGTTGTTCTTACATTCTGCGCTGACTTTAACAGGTTTAACAAGTGGTGTAAAATAAGAAATGCCGAACCCGGGTACGATAATTTCCTGTCATTCATGACGGCTGCAATTGATGCTTTGCTTGTAGCACAGACTGTATGCATAGCCGCAGAATCAAAAGGGCTGGGTATATGTTACCTGGGAACCACAACTTACACAGCTGATAAAATAATTGGACTGCTGAAACTTCCAAAGGGAGTTATTCCTGTTACAACCGTCACTCTTGGCTGGCCGTCGGAGCACCCTGAACAGGTAGACAGGCTGCCGCTTGATGCAGTAACTCATAAAGAGACATACAGGGATTATTCTATGGAGGATATTGAAAAATACTATAAGGAAAAAGAGAATAGGGAAGATTCAGGCAATTTGTCAAAGAAAATAATAAAGAGACACTGGCCCAGATATTTACAGATGTAAGATATAAGAAGGAAGATAATGTTTATTTTTCAAAAATACTGTTGCAGGTATTAAAGGATCAGGGGTTTATGGAGGATACCTTTATATCCTGACGACCCCCAAACACATCAGTAAATCAGGACCCCCTCCCGATAGCTATGTTATACTTCAGAATTTCGGTAACAGGGAAACGCTGACTTTTTGATCTAAAACCCCCTTTCTTATTTCCCCCAAGGGGGGAAGGGGGGCAAAATCATTCGAGATCTCTGCGTAGTGTCTCTGCGTTCCGAATCCAATCGGAATAGGGGTATGAATTATGGTAAAAGATCATAATCACTTAAATTCAATCCCCAGTTCCTTTGCAACCGACAGCAGGTCCTCCCTTATTGCAGGAACAAGCTTTATCCCGTCTCTCATATTCCTTGCCTTGGCCTCTCTTTCCGGATCACCGGGGATCAGAACCCTCTCCTGACCTTCCGCAGGTTTTGCCAGCCTGAATGTCTCTATCCATTCATCCATTTTTGCTTTGAATTCATCTGCCGGCTGGAAGGCATCGATTCTCATGGCTCCGAAAAAATGACCAGTACCTTCGCCAACCTTTTTTTCAAGTAAAGGTAAGTAGGCAACACTGGGCGGCACAAAAGGACCGAAGTTTGCACCGCTGAAAACAGCTGAGAAAATGTCGACAATGGAAGAAAGGCAATAACCTTTATGACTTCCGTGTATCCTGTCACTGCCAAGTGTCAGCATGGAACCTCCGTATTGTAGTATTGCAGGGTCATCGGAGGGCAGTCCGTCCTTGTCCTGGACGAATCCGAAAGGAACTTTTTCCCCTTTCTTTTCTGCCACTGCAAGTTTGCCTCTTGCTATCGGAGTTGTCGCAAAATCAGCAACAAATGGTGGTTGATTCATTGCCGGGATAGCAATTGCAATAGGGTTGGTTCCCATCATCCTGCTGATTGAAAATGTCGGTGCAACCAGGGGGTTGGCATTTGTAAGGCAGATGCCTATCATATCATAATCCAGTGCCAGCATGGCGTAGTATCCGGCAATGCCGTAATGGTTGGAATTTCTTGTAGCGACCCATCCTGTACCTGCATTTTTTGCTTTTTCTATAGCTATCTCCATCGATCTCCTGGCAGCCACCATGCCGACAGCATTATCTCCGTCTACCACAGCGGTGCTGGGGGATTCATGCACAATTTTCACGTGTGGTTCAGTGTTTATCCTTTTGGCTTTCCATAACTGGTAGTAATCCTTTATTCTCAACATTCCGTGTGAAGATTGATCTCTCAATTCAGCAGCCAGAAAAACTTCAGCAATGATTGTTGAGTCATTTTCGCTGCATCCCATTTTCACGAATACACTCCTGGTAAAATCAAACAGGTAATTATATTGATACATAATTCTTTTTATTAGATGTTGCCATATCCTGTTTAACCGTCCATTTCTTACCTGAACCAGCAACCAGTAGATAGCAACATTGATTAATTTTGCCTTTATTATTCTTTTCTGAAACTGTGATTCACTCCCGCCTGCTGTGTCGGAGTAATCACAAGTTCATTTATGCAAACATGTGATGGTAGAGTGGCACAATAATAAATTACATCTGCTATATCACTGGCAGTAAGAGCATCTATACCTTTATAAACTGCTCCGGCTTTTTCTTCATCCCCTTTAAATCTCACAAGAGAAAACTCAGTTTCAGCCATTCCGGGAGCAATATGTGTCACTTTTATATTATGTTTCAGCAGATCTATTCTCATTGATTTGGATAGAGAATCGACTGCCGATTTTGATGCACAATATACATTGCCGTTTTCGTAGGCATCTTTCCCTGCTATAGATCCTAAATTGAATATGTGTCCGCTGTTTCGGGCAACCATCAGCGGGGCAACTGCCCTTGTGACATATAGGAGTCCTTTGACATTTGTGTCTATCATCCTGTCCCAGTCATCAATAACTCCTTTATCAATATGCCCCAGACCGACTGCAAGACCGGCATTATTGACCAGTATATCAATTGCTTTCCATTCAGCCGGAAGATTTTCAATAACAGATGCAACCTCTTTCTGGTTCCTTACATCAAAATTCAGCGACAATACTTTTATATTTCCAAACTTAACCAGCTCATCTTTGAGTTTATCAAGCCGTTCCTTCCTTCTTCCGGTTATAATTATATTATATCCGTTTTCAGCAAATTTTACAGCAGTCGCTCTTCCGAAACCTGCTGTAGCCCCGGTAATCATAATAGTTTTATTCATCTAATTCAAAATTTTTATAAACGTAAAAATATAAATATTAAATCAAACTTAAATCCTTTAACCACAAAGAGCACAAAGTAAAAACGACACAAAGGGCACAATGACCCCTCTATTTATCGGAATCCCGAAAGTGAGTTAAACGAAACTTGATAGATTCAACTGTCATTGCGAGGAGTAAAGCGCCGAAGCAATCCGCAACCTCGTCCGCAAATTTTCTTGCCAAAAATCCTTATCTTTGCATTTTAGCTCGGAATGGTAGATCAGCCTCAGAAACTTAAGGAAGATAAAAAAGCCTCAGTCGAATCGATGTTTGATTCGATTGCCTGGAGATATGATTTTCTTAACCACTTTCTTTCTTTTAATTTCGACAGGCAATGGCGACGAAAAGCAATTAAGGTAATCTCAAAATCCTGTAAATCCCCTGATATTATTGACGTTGCCACAGGAACAGGTGATCTCGCTTTAGCAGCCATGAAGCTCAATCCTTCAAAGATTTCAGGCATTGATATATCACATAAAATGCTCGGGATCGGCAAAGAAAAAGTAATGAGAAAAGGCTTTTCAGAAAAGATCAACCTGATACCGGGCGATTCGGAAAATATTCCTTTTAATGATAATATTTTTGATGTGGCAATGGTGGCATTCGGCGTAAGAAATTTTTCAGATCCGCTGAAAGGTCTTTCCGAGATGAAAAGAGTGGTGCGAAAAGGTGGTATGATTATGGTGCTTGAATTCTCAAAGCCATCAGGTTTCCCGTTCAAACCACTTTACAATTTTTATTTCAGGAATATACTTCCGCTTTTCGGAAGACTATTTTCAAAAGATAAAAATGCCTATAGCTATTTACCCGATTCTGTCATGAAATTTCCTGATAACGAAGAGTTTCTCACATTACTTGATCAGGCAGGTTTTTCCGATACACATCAGGAGAAATTGACCGGTGGTGTTGCAAGTATTTATACCGGTATCAAATTGTCAATGCAATAATTGGAATTCAAACGAGTTTATTATCTTGTATCACTAAATCTAAAATCTGAAACTGAGGGTTGAAACAAAAAAATGTCAATTTTAAATTTTTATTGCTTTATTCTGCTTAAAAATCTTAGTGTTTTTGGACAGATACAAAAGCCTAAAAACGAATCATGGTATGATGATAAGCTTATTCATTTTGGATTCAGTCTGGGTTTCAATACAATGGATTTTAATATAACTCCTTCACAAAAATATTATCAGAAAGATTCTCTTTATCCCGGAGTAACTATTCTTAATCCCGGCATAAATATCCAGATTGTCACCGATTTAAGACCAGCTAATCACTTTGATATCAGGTTTCTTCCCGGTGTATCTTTTGGACAAAGAGTAATAATGTTTTATAAAAACAGTGTGCTGGTATAACGATCAGCAAATCCTTGAATCCTCGTTTCTTGAATTTCCGTTTCTTCTTAAGTACAAGGGAGACAGACTTAATAATGTCAGACCATATGTTATCGGAGGTTTTAATTTCAGGTATGACCTTGCCGGTAAAAAGGAATTTGATGATTCAAAACCTATTTATATCAGGATAAAGAGACCGGATCTTTATTATGAAGTGGGAGCGGGGTTGATTTTTACCTGATATATTTTAAGCTTTCCGTTGAGCTGAAAATGTCAAATGGTTTTGGAAATGTACTTGTCAAAGAGGCGGCTCCAGGACATCCGGAATATCAAATGCCATTGAAAAGATGAAGTCGCAGATTTGGGTTCTTGCATTTCATTTCGAATAGAAATGGGGAAACAGGTTCAGATTAATCTTAGCTCCTGCTGCTGCAGCTGATGAGACAGCAATCAGAAAGATCGCAGCTTCCCTTGCAGGAATCGATGTCTCCGAAATAACGTCTCTGAGAATAATTAAACGGTCAGTAGATGCCAGGAAGAAAAATATCCGGGTTAATCTTACAGTTGAAATTTTTTCAGCGGAAAAGATTCGCAATCCCCGATCTATCATGCCATTTATCCAGATGATGTTTCAAAAGCACAGAGGTAATAATAGTGGGTGCAGGACCGGCGGGACTCTTTGCTGCACTTAGCGTTTGATAGAACTTGGCTTGCGCCCGGTAATAATTGAAAGAGGTCGCGATGTCTCGCCAGGAAAAAAGATATTGCACGAATAAGCCGTGAACAGATCGTCGATCCTGACAGTAATTATTGTTTTGGCGAAGGAGGTGCAGGAACTTATTCTGATGGGAAATTGTATACCAGATCAAAAAAAAGAGGAGACAATACACGGGTACTGGAATTGCTGTGCCTTCACGGGGCAAATGAGAATATAATGTATGAAGCTCATCCGCATCTTGGTACTGACAAACTGCCGGAATTATCACCAGTATCAGGAAAACAATCCTTGAAGCAGGCGGGCAGTTTTTCTTGAAAAAAAAGTCACGGATTTCCTGATTGAGGGAGATGCAATTAAAGGTGTTGTGACATCGGATAATGAACAATTCAAATCGCCATATGTGATTCTTGCCACCGGTCATTCTGCAAGGGATATTTATGAAATATGCAAAATCCGGGGTGTGGAGCTTGAGATGAAACCATTCGCAATGGGAGTAAGAGTGGAGCATCCCCAGGAACTAATTGATAGAATTCAATATCATGGAAATTCACGGGGAGAATTTTTACCTGCTTCATCATATAATCTTGTAAAACAGATAGACGGGAGAGGAGTTTATTCTTTTTGTATGTGTCCCGGCGGGTTTATAGTTCCGTCAGCAACATTACAGGAAGAGGTGGTTGTAAACGGAATGTCGCCTTCAGGAAGAAATTCACCTTATGCGAATTCTGGGATTGTGGTTGAGATTAAACCCGAAGATCCTCTAAATATAGCGGTTTCGGGGAACTGGCGGGTCTGGAATTTCAAAAGGAGCTTGAACGTGAAGCCTGGAAAAACGGAGGACATACTCAGAGAGCTCCGGCTCAGCGCCTGGCTGATTTTGTTGCGGGGATAATTTCGGGATCACTGCCAAAAGTTTCATATTTTCCCGGAGTAACATCATCACCGCTGCACAGCTGGCTTCCAAAAGCAATCGGAAGAAGACTAGGGACGGATTCAGGCTTTTCGGACAGGTAATGAATGGATACCTTACAAATGAAGCTGTAGTACTGGGAGTGGAATCACGAACATCTTCTCCTGTAAGAATTCCAAGGGATCCTGAGAAGCTTCATCATATAAGGATCACAGGGTTATATCCATGTGGTGAAGGATCGGGATATACCGGTGGCATTGTATCATCTGCAGTTGATGGAATGAGAGTGGCTGATGCAATAGCAAAAAATATTTCCTGTAGGTATAAGGTCGAACATTTCACTACTTCAGTCTGAAAAAGCAACTGATTGCGGTATGATGAGAACAGGGTGGACTGGGAGACCATGCCGACATATTTATTGTGGTGATCCAGGACAGGAAGATTCCAGATCCTGGTTTTTTCAAACTTGTCCATCACCTGTTCCATCCGTTCATCAATGAATATAATTTCAGGTGCTTTATCATTATGTCTTTATTATTACCGAATTGTATTTGTTCGCATCAAACAGTAGTTTCCTGATATCATTTAACATTACGATACCAAAGTAATGACCTTCTTTATTTACGACAGGGAAGATATTTCGTTTAGCATGGGTAAAAATATTTACCAGATCACCAAGAGTCGCTTCCGGTTCGACAGTTAAGAATCCTTTTTCAAGCAGCTTATTCAGGTTCATCTTTTTAGCAATGATTCATCACCTGGTAAGGCTGAGGCTGATTCTTTCCAGATTTAAGCCGGTTCAGCTCCCTGTTGTATGCCTTTATAATATCAGCAGTGGTAATAATTCCCAGAACCTGATCAGGTTTATCAAAATCATCGACAACAACCAATTCGTCCACATGATTATGTAGCATTATTTCCTGGGCCCTGTCGATAGTTTCATTAAGACTTATCTTTATTATTTCATGTTGCATGATATCTGAAACAGTTTTGATACTACCTGTCCTGTTGCTGGAGTAACCTGGGAACGTCTTTTATATAAAAACTGCCGATAAGTTGTTTTTCACTGTTAATGACCGGGAACATTCTTTGCTTGGTGTTTTTCAGGGTTGTCAGAATATTTTCTACCGGCATGTCATCCGGAAAGTCATATTATTTTTAGTGCCGTTGTAGGTATCCCTAACGGTAATGGTACTGAATATATCATGAGCATATTCCCCGAAATGAGCCGGAGAATCTATTTTCCCAGGAACCTGGCTCTGATAGATGCTCCATTTGCTTGCTACCAGGAATGATAATTGTACAGACCCACATACTTGGTAAAAGCAGTTCATAGTTACCGGTGAGCTCGCTTACCATTATAATAGTGGAAATTGGTGTATTTGCAGCCGCGGCAAAAAAACCTGCCATCCCTACTATTGCAAATGTTGATGGATAAAGTGTGAACCCGGGGAAAATGAACTGGAGTAAATACCCCGAAGCTGCACCCAGTGTACCGCCAATTACCATTGAAGGACCGAATACCCCCGCACTTCCTCCTGACCCGATAGTAAATGAAGTGGCTAAAATCTTACCTGCCGCTACCAGAAATAATATAGTAAGGCCTATTTTCGAAATACCGTTCTCCATAATCTCCTGGAGAATACCATAGCCTCCGCCCATAATATCGACAGTGAATTTCCTGTCACCTGTAGCTGATATAAGTAACAGGACCATACCACCGGTAATCAACCCGCCGATAGCCGGTTTTAAGAATTTTGGGATATTCCATTTAATAAAGAAATTTCTTACTCCATAAAATGATTTTACAAATATAAATGCTGCAAAGGCCAGCAATAATGCCTCAAGGGTGTATGGGACCAGTTCAAGAGGCTGGCTGAAACCATGTTGTCCGGCATTTGAAAAAATATGATCCCACCCATATCTGAAGGAATAAATGGAAAAGGCAATAATAGAAGAAACAGCAGCAGGAAGAAGCACCTCAGCTTCAACTTCCGCAGAAGAATAGAGGACTTCTGCGGCAAAAATTGCCCCAGCAAGAGGCGCCCGGAATATACTCCCGATACCTGCACCCATTCCTGCAGCCAGCAGCCACCTCCGTGTCTTGGTATCAAGATTCAGCCTTGATGCAAGATAACTGCCGAATCCCGCACCGATCTGAGCTATTGGTCCTTCCCGGCCGCCTGATCCTCCCGTACCTATAGTAATTACTGAGGCAATAAGTTTGACTATCGGAACAGATGGTCTTATAAGACCACGCTTACGATGAAACGCCTTTATAGCTTCATCTGTTCCATGGCCTTCTGCTTCAGGTGCAAATTTAAAAATCATAAGACCTGATATCAATCCTCCCAGTGCAGGCAGAAGAACGATAAGATAAGGTTTATAAATTCCCGATGCGAAATGAGGTAACTGATGCTCGCCTCCAGGGCTCATTGGGCTAAGTCCCATGAGGTGAATAACGCAAAACTCTTTAACAATTACGAGGAGGGTTTGAAAAAGTATAGCACCAAGTCCGCTTATAATTCCTACTATTGAACCAAGCAATAACCATCTGCCTGCCGACCTGAAATCAAATTCCCTGTCAAAAGAATGCCACCCGAATAATCTCATTTAATTCTTTGATTGGATCGATTTTGTTGAATTCCATAAAAGTAATATTTTTATTAATAAACCTCAATTATATGGTAAGCCATATTTAAACAAACATAAGTGAAAAAAGAATTCCATGAATTTTATAATTATTGTTTAGATTTGCCTTACAGTTATTCTCAATGAAAAACCTTTTTAACAGACCGTTTAAGGAGACCGGAATATACAGAAACAAGTTTATTTCAATCCTTGTTTTCGGTCTTTTCATCTTTCTCTTTCTTTTCCTTTTTGCTCCATTCGGAATGGCACAAATAAAGACCTTGCCAAGGCTTTTTATAGCATTTGGTTTCGGATTGGTAACAACCTTTATGCTCTTAATAATCAAATATCTGATCGAACCTGTCCTGATAAAAGGAAACTGGACTCTTGGAAAAAGCGTACTCTGGAATTTATTCATAGCATCAAGTATCGGAGTTGCAAACTACTTTTATATAACAGTCATTTTTCACCAATCGTTTATATTTAAATATCTTTTATTGTCAATATGGACAGCAATACTTGTTGGAAGCATACCTGTAACAATAAGCTATATTGTAACATTCAACAGGATTTTTAAAACTGCTCTTAAAGAGGCTGCCATATCTCCTGAGGATGTGTTATGGGAAAGTGAAGTTGTAATCAGCGGAGGAAATCCGAAAAACGAGTACAAATTTAATCCCAGGAATATAGTGTATCTGTGTTCAAATGACAACTATGTAACAATTGTCACAGTTAAAGGCGAAGATTTATTAAAGACACATCTCCGCGGTACTCTTACAGCAGCCGAATCGGAACTTAACAGGAACAGTTCGTTCGTCAGATGTCACAAGTGCTATATAGTCAATTCTTTATATGTAGATCATATTTCCGGCAATATTCAGAACCTGAAAATTAAACTTAAGCCTAAAGGGATTGAAATTCCGGTTTCACGATCAAAAGCTGCTGCTGTTAACTCTAAATTCAGGTGATAAAAGGCTTTTATTTGATAAGATAACATTTCTTATCATAACCATTTGTCCCTAATTTTAACATTTCACCCCTACCTGATATCATTTGGCCACAAAAGGTGTAGCTGACCACTTTTTTCTTGCGCTGCGGGTAATTCAGTCATAAATTTGTTTAAAAAACTGATCATGACAGAATCATTGATACTCGGTTTAAGCAGCGGATCAGCATGCCTGGCAACATGCGGAATGGTAATGTTTCCATACTTAATGGCTGGTTCAGCCGGGGTAAAAAGAATTGCAGCTGATCTTACTCTATTCTTAATAAGCAGGTTTGTCATATATTTTCTGCTTGCAACGCTGGCATGGTACTTCGGCAAGGCACTGTTTAGTAATCCTGTGGTAAGAAATATTGTACCGGGGGTTCTTTATATAGTCTTTGCAGTTATGCTGGTATGGTACAGTATAGATAAAAACCGCAGCCCTGGCTGCCCTGTAAAAATTGTAAAAGCAGTTAACAATAAGAAGCTGATACCGATCCTGCTTGGAGTTGTCAACAGCCTTGGATTTTGCCCGGCTTTGTTTCTGATATTGACAAAAAGTGCCACTCAGGGGACACTGGTTCAGAGTTACCTCGCCTTCCTGGCATTTTTTATTGGGTCATCACTCTGGTTCCTGCCATTGCCACTTGCCGGAATAATGAAGAAAAAAGAGGTTCTGAAAAACATCGGAATCCTTGCAACGGGCCTGGCAGGTATAATTTTTATGATAAAAGGTCTAACTAATCTGATAGGAGGAATAATTAATGGATAACACTTTAAAAATTGCAGGGATGAGAAAATCATTCGGGAAATCACTCCTGTATACTCTACCTATGTTTTTGATAACATTTATGTTCATGACCGGAGGCAAACCTAATTTTTCAGATCCGGCCTCCGGTCTGGCATTGCTGATTTCTTTTTTGATGGTAAATATTCTTTATTTTCTTATGCATTACACCGGGAAAACAGACCGGTACAGGGCAATACTTTTTATTATTTTCGCACTGTCGCTTTCGTATACATTGATCCACAATATGCTTGAGATAAGAAAATCAATGTCTTTCTCACAGGGCGATATACTCGAATGCAGGATTCCATTTTGCCATCTTGTTATCCCGATGATGATCCTTCCTGCAATATTTACAAAATCAATTATTTTCCCGGGGAGCATTCTCAATGGATTTGCAAATATATCGTCAATGATTGTGTTATGGTTAATAGCAACCATAGTATTGGGAAGAGGATTCTGCAGCTGGGGCTGTTTCTATGGTGGCTGGGATGACGGCTTTTCAAGAATAAGAAAAAAGCCGGCAATTAAAAAAATCAGCGAATTGTGGAAATGGATGCCATTTGCAGTCCTCCTTATGGTTGCTCTGACCTCTGCACTTGCTCTCATGCCTACCTATTGTTCATGGATCTGCCCTTTTAAGGCTGTAACTGAATTTGAACAGCTTACATCAGTTGAATCTACAACAAAAGCCGGTATATTTATTTCACTTTTCGGAGGATTGGTCATCGCTTTGCCTGTAATGACAAAGAAGCGGACACAATGCAGTTTTCTTTGCCCTATGGGAGCGGTCAATTCTCTGTCAAATAAAATTACCCCGTTCACCATAAAGATTGATAAACAGGCCTGCACCGAATGTTTCAAATGTGTGGATGTCTGTATTGTACGCCCTTACCAGGGAGGGCATTAAAGAAGGAAAAGTGTCATTGTTTTGCAGCAAATGCGGTAAATGTGTAGATGCGTGTACAAAAAAGGCAATTCATTTTGGTATAAAAGGAATATCTGCCGGTACTATGATGAATTTTTCAAGAAATATCTTCCTTTTCGTATCATTCATGTTTATGGCAATATTCTCTTCCGGCTCTATAATATCAACTCTTCATGGCTTATTAAAACTCATCTTTTAAATAAGGATATAAAATGAAAAAAATAAAAATTATTGCCGGAATTCTTTGGGCGTTTCTGGGCCTTATTCTGATACTCGTTTTATTTCCTGGCCTGAACAGTTTCTCCTCTTCAGTTTCAAAACTTCCGTTTATGAAGCTGAATCCAAGGTACAGCGGAGGAGAAATTGCTAAACAGATCACAGAAAAGAACTGTACCCTGTACGTACGGAAACCTGTCTTTAACGGGTTTTTAAGAGAAAGGAACACGGGTTTTGTTCAGCTTGAGTGGCACGGAACTATGCCTGATGAGATAAAAGATTCTATCGATTATGATAATGACGGGAACAAGGATTTTTATATTTTAGTTGACAGAAAGATCCATAAGACCACTTTAATACCTTTCACTAAAAAGGTAAAAGATGTTGCTGTATCGACTCCGACATCATATGGCTGGGCAGTAAGAATTGGGATATCAAAAAGATAGGAAAGCATTATTACCTAAAAGTATTCTTTTATGAGACTGTTTATTTATCTTTCATTTGCTTTTGCTTTTTCAGAATTAATGTTGGCACTGATCAAAAGATCAAAGAAGAGATCAGTCAAAATCAGGAATGATAAAGGCTCTTTTATCATTATATGGCTAATTATAACACTTGGATTCACCGGCGGATTTTTTCTGTCGAAACCTGTCAATGATTTTTGGGTCGGTTTTGGTTTCGTTATTATTATTGGTGGGTTACTTATCAGATGGATTGCGATTCTGCAACTTGGTAAATCATTCACTGTCGATGTGGCAATCCAAAAAATTGCAAATCTTAAAACTGATGGAATTTATAAAAGAATCAGACACCCAAGTTATCTGGGCATTATGCTTGTGGTTGCCGGTTTTTCGCTCATTATGAGCAGTATATACTCGTTTCTTATATTTGTGGTTCCGGTGTTTTTAGCAGTCAATTACAGAATCAGCATTGAAGAGAAGGTACTTATAAATGAATTCGGTGATAGCTACCCGGAATATATAAGTAAGACAAAAAAGCTTATTCCCTTTATCTATTGAAAGAAGAGATTGTTAACAGATCTCTGTCTTTCTATTCTTCTTTCTCCCTGCTCAGGATAATCGATTCTTTTAGCCTAATTGATATAACAATACTAAGAATCATAAGTCCGATCAGAAAAATCAAGGATCTGGTCATTGACCCTGTCGAATGCATTTAAGACTGTCCATCCCAAATATAAAAGCTATGCCTGAGATCTGTCCCATTATCAAAAGCATGCCGTTTAAGACTTTGCGATACCAGGGAAAGTTATTTCTGCTCCGTATTGAAATCCTATCGGGCCTGAGCTCATGGGGAGAAGGAAAATTGCACCTGATGTGAGCAGGAGCCAGTAACTTGTTGCAAATGTGATACCTGCAAGCCCAAGTGTAGCACCTATAAGTGCAAGGATAATAAAAGGAGTTCTCCTTTTATATTTATCTGAAAGGATAGGTATAAAGAGAAGCTCCGACTATCCCTCCAACTATCATTAAACCTCCGGTTATTCCTGCCTGTGTTGCGGAGAATCCCCTCGGACTCAGGATTTCTTCAATCCATGTTGTGACGGCATTAAAAACGCCAAGGCCGATAAAAAATATGATCATAAGCAAGAGAAAGTCCTTAGTATG
>CAVVGP010000055.1:0-27050 GCA_963747625.1 uncultured Bacteroidales bacterium
CTTAATAATCCCTCTATTATGGTTTTCACCCCGGGAGATGAAAGCTGCGAAATTTGCAAAAAAATGTTTATTGGTTATCAGGACACCCGGATAATCATTCTGAGAGTTCCAAGCGTCGACCTTTATTTTATCAAGTATCTTTCAGATGACCAGCTATACCTTAATGGACTTCCGATTAAATCAGACCAGGTTTATACGTTTGCAAAAGGGGGGTCAATAAAATCACAGCAAGGACATTCGATCTATTATAGTGACATCAATTCAAGTTTCCTTTCAGATATAATTATCCATAAAATTTCATTTATAGTTGAAAATCTTTCATACCAGTTCAGAGATGGCTATAAAGCTGTCGATAATGTCAGCTTTTCAGTTGAGGAAGGAAAACTTATCGGAATAATGGGGGCAAGCGGTTCCGGAAAAACGACCCTTATGAATCTGATGAGCGGAATTCAGAAGCCATCTTCAGGCAGTATAAAAATTAATGGGTTAGATTTAGCAAAAAACAATATAGAGCTTGAAGGTGTTCTGGGATATGTGCCTCAGGATGACCTGCTTATTGAAGACCTTACAGTATTTGAGAATCTTTATTTTGCAGGCTGTCAGTGTTTCAGGGATAAATCGCGGCAAGAGATAAGTGACCTTGTTGACCGTACTCTTTCCAATCTTGGTTTACTTGAAAAAAGAGGATTAAAAGTCGGCTCCCCATTAAATAAAATTATAAGCGGAGGACAGAGAAAAAGGCTGAATATAGCTTTGGAACTGATAAGGGAACCCCAGGTCTTATTTCTTGACGAACCAACAACCGGATTATCTTCAAGGGATTCTGAGAATCTTATGGACCTTCTGCGTGACCTTACACTTAAAGGTAAACTTATATTTATAGTGATTCATCAGCCCTCATCTGAGATATTCAAGATGTTTGATAAAGTGGTTATTCTCGATCAGGGAGGCTGCCTGGCTTATTTCGGGAACCCTGTTGATTCTGTGATCTACTTCAAAACACTCGATACCCAGATTAACTCAAACATCGGGGAATGTCCGTCATGCGGTAATGTTAATCCGGAAATCATATTTAATATTATTGAGACCCAGGTGGTCGATGAGTTCGGAAAATATACTGAAAAACGGAAAGTCAGGCCAAAAGAATGGGCGAATGCATTTAATTCAAAACATCCTTTTATAAGAATCCCTGAAGTTACTGAGCCTCCTGATAAGAATTTAAAGAGACCGGGCCCGTTAAGGCAATTCCGGATTTATTTTCTGAGAGATATCAAAAGTAAATTATCCAACAGGCAATATGTGCTGCTTACTCTTCTCGAAGCTCCTGTACTGGGATTGATTCTTTCCTTTATTATCAGGTATATTCCCTACCCGGATTCTAATATTTACGTTTTTTCTGAAAATGAAAATATCCCTATTTATATTTTCATGAGCCTGATTGTTGCCCTTTTTCTTGGACTGACAATCAGTGCCGAGGAGATTTTCCGCGACAGGAAAATCCTTAAAAGGGAGCATTTCCTTAACCTGAGCCGAAACAGCTATCTTCTTTCAAAAGTTCTAATTCTTATTCTTATATCAGCCATACAAACGGTTCTTTTTGTGTCTGTTGCAAATCCTGTTCTTAGCATAAAAGAAATGTATTTCCATTACTGGCTGGCCCTGTTCGCTACTGCCTTTTGTGCAAATATGCTTGGCCTGAATATCTCAGCTTCCTTTAATTCGGCTATTACAATATATATCGTAATTCCTCTTCTGATTATTCCTATGATGGTTCTCAGCGGAGCCATGTTCCCCTTTGACAAACTTAACAGGGAAATCGGGAATGTTGAAAAAGTGCCGCTTATAGCAGAGTTTATGCCAACCAGGTGGACTTATGAAGCTCTGATTGTCTCACAATTCAAAGATAATAAGTACAGCAAGACAGCATTTACCAGGAATGGTGAGACATATTATGACCTTGAAAAGAAAATCAGTATAGCTGACTTTAATAAAGTATATAGAATTAAGGCCCTGAGGGATGCCCTTGAGACAACACTGCTTGAATTCAGGAGTGATCTTAAGAACTTCCCCGACAACGATAACCTTTACAGGAAGAAATCTGCTGTAAAATTCAGCAAACTTGATCTCCTTAAAAATGAAGTCGGAAAAATAGCCTCAATCAATAATGTCCCTTCATTCAATTATCTTTCAGATCTGTCCCCTGATAAATTTAATCCGGAAGTAGCTGATTCTCTTACAAGATACCTCGACAGATTGGATAGAACATTCAGTAGAATTTCCAATTCAGCCAGTGACAGCAGGGATGCTTTTTACAACATGAATGAATTAAAACTTAAAAAACTTGAGGATAACTATTATAATTACAAACTTCTAGAATTGGTAACAAAGCCTTACGAACGGAAAAAAATTCTTGTTTATCATAACTCTCTTGTACAAAACACCGATCTTATTTATCTCGATCCGGAAAAGAGAGGATTTCTTGATTTCAGGACACATTTCTATTCCCCCGCAAAATATATCTTCGGAATGAAGACTGACACTTTTATATTCAATATTTCTCTTGTACTTCTAAGCTCTGTAATCCTTTACCTCACACTTTATTTTGAGCTAATTGGAAGAGTGGTCCAATTTTTTGAAAATTTAAAACTGCGAAAATAAATATTTAATAGATTGTTAGTAAGTTTTTTTTGTATTTTTGTTTAAACTTATCCATCATACTAAATGAAAGGAAGAGTCTTTTTATTACTGATTATAACGTTTTTAGGATTCTCATGCAGGAATTCCAAAAGCAAACAATCTGATTTTGTATTTCCTAAAGCAGATTCAATTCCTGTTTCGGAAGCTGAAAAATTAAGCCCCGAAGCGATTGCCGATATCTCAAAGAATATTTCATCCCCGGTTGAGATTGCAAACCTGCTTCAGACACTCCAGGTTCCCTTCTCTCAAACCTATCTTGCAGAATCAATTGATGCTGACAGACAAAGCACAAGTTTTGATAAAGCTCTTAAACTGGGTATCCTGGGAGCCGATCTTGGATATCTGAATATGTATGAGAAAACAGGATCTTCGCTGGAAGTTCTTTCATCAATTAGAAAAATTGCAGAGGATATCAAAGTCGGCCAGTTTTTTGATTTCGAATCAATAAAAAGACTGTCAAAAAATAAATCTAACCTTGATTCTCTCCTTTACATCTCGATCGATTCCTATAATAAAATAGATAATTATCTGCGAACCAATGATCGTGGACAACTTTCAGCATTAATGATAATAGGTGTCTGGATCGAAGGTCAGTATCTTGCAACTCAGGTTGTTAGCCAGTATCCCGATCAGATGCTCAGCGACAGGATCGCAGAACAGAAAATAATTTTAAATGATCTGATGCTTCTTATCAGTCCCTATTGCAACCGCGATCCTGAATTCACAAGCTTATGTAAAGATATGCAGGCTATAAAAGATAAATATCGCGACATAAGGATTACATATACCCAGGGGAAACCCATAAGTGTGGAAAAAGACGGCGGACTTACCATTAAACAAACCGAAACCAGCGTTGTCACTATGTCAAAAGACCAGCTCAATGGTATTATTGAAATAACCAAGAAAATAAGGGACAAGCTAATTTTAAATAATTAGTATGAAAAAAACCATTATATCTCTGACCATTTTATTTACTTTTGGGTTAATGTCGTTCGGACAGGTTACTGATCCCCTTATAAGTAAATGCTTATTAAATGCCGGAGCAAATGCAAAATACCTTAAAGACTTCCGGATACAGCTCGGAAAAGCTACAGGACAGAATGATTTAAGATACAAAGCAAATATGTCGCTTTGGAAAAATACAAAGTACAGGTTCACCATGTGCAGTGCGGACAATTCCAAAGGTCAGTTGATCCTCTCCATCAAAGACGATGAAAATAAACTAATCCTTTCCTCATTCGATAAGAAGACAGGCAAAATATATTCTTTTGTTGATTTTGAATGTCAGAAAAGTGGTATTTATCAGATTTGTTACGATTTCACCGACGGACAACCAGGATCGGGTGTCGGAGTTGTTTCAATGATAAAATAATCACTTCATTTCAGTTACCTTATCTGGATTAACAGAATAAAAACAAATAAAAGGGTAAATAATATTTCAGGTACCAGCTTCTTTTTTACATTGACAAAGTAATGAGTCAGAAAATAACTGGCTGGTATGCTTATAAGCCATTCAATTTCAATTGAAACTGATGGCACTGCAAAATATATTATAATCACAATCAAGAAAGTCCATATCATCAGGGAAAAAGTTTTGCGTGACTTGATCTTTTTAGTATTCATACGATTAATCAGTTGAATAAGACTAAAAATTGTCAATGCTCCGCTAAAAATCAAAGCCAAAATTGTCAGCCTGGGCAAAGGATAATATGCTGATCGGGTAAAAAGATTATCACCAAAAAGTTTTATAAGTGCTCTGAGATCTTTTCCTAGAACATAGTAAAACCCAAAAATAATCAGCCATGGTGTCAGAAGTCCAATGACTGAAATTACAATTTCTTTCAGATTTCCTGTTCTCAGCAATGCGATCCCTATTATCACCAATAATCCAAACCAGATCAGGTTCGCCCAGAACAGGCTTCCGATGCTGATCAGAATTCCGGCATCAAAATAATTATAGGCAGTCTCTGTTTTATGATATCCATCCATGATTCTGATTATAGCCATCATAAGAAAAATTGAGGCAGGAATAACCGGGTTCAGAAGCTGCTGGTCAGGGAATAAACCACCAAAAAGAACATAAAACAATGCAGGAAGAAAAGTCCTTTCATTTATAAAGAATACACTTGTATTGAAATTAACCAACATAAAAGCCATAATGGCGACTATCAGAAAGGATAAAATCACTCCCAGGTTGTGATTATTGTTTATAAACTGTTTGATAAGACCATAAAGAGGCATCGGCTCCGTTTCGTAAATAACCATTGGAGTTGGAAGTCGGTTCAGAATCGCACTCACCCAGACAGCAATCAGAATAATAACTATCAGAAATATTACTCCGGGCCCGGTTCCTTTGAAAATACGTAAAAGCATTTGCTTTATAGATCAAATCCTATATCGGTTCTGTAATATTTGCCTTCAAAGTTTATCAAATTAGCATTTTTGTAAGATGTTTCAAGAGCATCTCTTAAAGTAGTTCCCCAGGAACTTACTGCGAGCACCCGGCCTCCTGAAGTAACTATCTCCCCTACCTCTTTTTTTGTTCCCGCATGGAATACTATACTTCTCATTCTGCTTATCGAGTCCATTAATAATTTTCCCTTTATTATAATTCCCGGGGTAACCCTGGGAGACTAGCATAACAGTAGTTACAAATCTTTCATCAATCTCCATCTTTCTATCAGCA
This sequence comes from uncultured Bacteroidales bacterium, assembly GCA_963747625.1. Lineage (GTDB taxonomy): Bacteria > Bacteroidota > Bacteroidia > Bacteroidales > VadinHA17 > LD21. The sequence continues at coordinate 5,384 of CAVVGP010000055.1, forward strand.
AGATCGCCATTGGCCACTCCCTCTATCAGCTCGAAGAAATCACTCTTTATTCTTGGTATAATCACTTCCGATTCAGGATCGCCCAATCTTGAATTATATTCAATCACATACGGGTTTCCTTCAACATTTATAAGACCAAAGAAAATAAATCCTTTATATACAATTCCATCTGCAGATAGCCCTTTCATTGTTGGATCAATTATCCTCTGCTTTACTTTTTCCATAAAGCCCCGGTCTGCAAATGGAACAGGGGAAACAGCTCCCATACCTCCGGTATTGAGTCCTGTATCGCCCACTCCTATTCTCTTGTAATCTTTAGCTTCAGGTAACAGCTTAAACGATATCCGTCAGTAATGATAAAAACCGAAAGCTTATTTCCTTTTCATAAACTGCTCAATAACAACTTTTTGTCCTGCCTCACCAAATTTCCCGTTAAGCATAGCTTCGACCTCTTTTTCGCTTCCCTGATATCATCAACTATTACAACCCCTTTACCAGCTGCAAGACCATCTGCTTTAATAACATAAGGCGGATTTAACGACCTCAGAAAATCAGGGGACTCTTTTGCATTTGATTTGTCAAAGGTTTTATAAGCAGCAGTAGGTATCTTATGCCTTAAAGAAAGGCCTTTGCAAAATCTTTACTGCCTTCCAGCCGCGCAGCCGATTTGTTGGGACCAATTACCGGGATGCTTTTAAGCATGGCATCGCTAAGGAAAAAATCATGAATTCCCATCGCCAGCGGAGCTTCAGGACCAACAATAACAAAATCAATCCTGTTTTCAAGAACTGCAGTTTTGACTTCTTCGAAGTTTTCCGGATTGAGTTTCAGGTTTGTTCCAAGATCAACAGTACCAGCATTACCCGGACCTATAAAAATCTCAGTGACTTTTTTACTTTGGGCAAGTTTCCAGGTAAGTGCATGTTCCCTTCCACCGGATCCCAGAATAAGGATATTCATTTTTCAGAAAATATTTTATCATTTCAAAAGTAACATTTCATTTTGATAAACAAAATACTGCTAACGGGGATCCATTGTCTGATAATATTTTGAAAAAGTCTGCATTACTGCAGTTATATAAGTTTTTGATACAGGAATATCTGAAACAGATGGATTGTCAAATTCAAGTTTCAGCCCGTCTTTGTCTTTCCTGATGACCTTTACCTTTTCAAAATTAACCATATACGATCTGTGGCATCTGATTATTTCAGTCCCTGAAAAACTCTCTTCAATTTTTTTTAAAGTATCGCGAAGCAGGTATTTCGTCACTTTGCCTTTATTGAGATAGCAAATGTTTACATAGTTTTCAGCTGACTCGAGATATAGCAGGTTTTCCTTTTTAATCGAAAACTTAAGTACGCCCTTATCATCATAAAACGGAATCATGTTTCTTGTACCGTCAGGGAAGGCCGGAAGATCCGCCAGCCGCTCTATTTGCTCCTTTTTATCCTGCCATGAAAAATAAAGCCACAAAATTGAGTATGGCAATAACAGGACAAGAGCAGTATTCCGTATTGAATTTTGCAGGAGTTCGGAAAATATACGCGCATCTTTCAAAAAGAATTTTTCGAAAAAGGCATATGTAAGAGCCATGGAAGATATTTCTGCAAATATCCATAGCAGGTATTGCCATATTCTTATTATATGTTTTTTGCATACGTGGTACATCAATATCCTGCTTATTACAACAACTAGCACACCGACAAGTATTGTCAGGCTGGAATATGTAAAAAACTGAAATCTGGTCACATTGTACCATCTCGAAGCGCCAAACGGGGAATAAGCATTAATGAATACCAAAGCAAAAAGTGAAGTGAAAAGTACCAGACTCAGGATATTTTTCTTTTCAATTAAATATTGAGGTATCGGTTTCTGGAAGTCGATCATCTGTATTCTGATAACAGTATGTAAAATTAAGTAATTTCTTACTTTAAATCTATCTAAAAAAAAGAATGACTTTTACAGGATGAAGGATTCTGTCACAAATAAATGAATTACATCCCGGATTCCTGAATTTTATCACATTCCTATGTCACCCGCCACAAAAATTTGTGTTAGGTTGATGGTACAGCTTCCTTTGTACATAAATAATGTTTCTTGACAAACAAATGGAGTATACTAAAACCTTCAATGAGCTGAAAGCAATCTTCACAACCGAGAAGATGATTATTCAAATTCCTGATTCAGAAATTAAAATTCACAATATCCTGTTCAGGTCGGATATTCCTTCAAATGAATTTTCAAATAGCAATGACATACTGATTTCGGAAAACAGATCCTTTTCATATCCGGTGTTTACCCCTGGAAATCTTAAAAGTGACAAAGTAATTCTTTTGCTTCACGGCCTGAATGAGAGAAGCTGGGTAAAATACCTTGCATGGGCATATTACCTGGCAAAGAACACCGACAGCTATGTTATTCTTTTCCCTATATCATTTCATATTAACAGGTCCCCGTCATCCTGGAAAGATCCGAGGGAGATGATTCATTTTATGAAGAACCGCAATTCTTCCCTCGGTGATATAAATAAATCGAGTTTTGCCAATATTGCCATCAGCAACCGGCTCACTGAAGACCCTATGAGATTCTTTAAATCGGGATACCAGACAACAGCTGATATCATTAAACTAATGTCAGGTATCAGAAACGGAGAACACGAGATTATTCCGCGAACCACCAACTTTAATATTTTCGCTTATTCGATAGGCGCTTTTCTTGCTGAAATAATATTAATGGGAAATCCCGAGCAGCTTTTTTCCGAATCAAAACTATTTATTTTTTGTGGTGGATCAGTTTTCAGTAATATGCAGGGCTCTTCAAAATTAATTATGGACAGTCTGGCTTTCAACAGGGTTTATAACTTTTATCTCTATGACTTTGAAAAAACACTCACGGGAAAAAGTCCATTGGTTGAGTTCCTGCGAACGAGCCAGATCGGAATGTCTTTCAGATCGATGATAGATCTTGGAAGACTCAGGGCATTCAGGGAAAACCTCCTGAATAAACTTCGCCAGCAGATTCATTCCATATCATTACTGAAAGATTCCGTAATCCCAAGTAATGGAGTAATTTCAACCCTCAATAATTCTGATAATAAAAATATAGTTGATGTATGGGATTTCCCATATTCTTATACACACGAAAATCCTTTCCCGGTTTTTGATTTTCCTCTTTCAAAAAAAGTGGATTACTGGTTTGAGAGAGTTTTTTCGGAAGCCACATTATTTCTGGCTAAATAGATCTGATGCAGATAATTCAATCTCGTCCCCTTCTCTTTTAAACCGCAAAGTACGCTAAGAAGGCGCAAAGAACACAAAGGCAAAACTATATAAATCATTCCAATAACTATCTGGGCTTGGCGACCTTTGCTCATCCCGGATACTCGGGATTGCGAACTTAGCGGTTAACGGATTTCACACTTTAAAAATTGATTAATTCAAATTTATAACTTTCCCGCTCAGAATATGTTATAAATTCTTCAATTATTTTATTCGCACAAGAATTAACCGTGTCATGCAAAACAATTATTGAACCCGGCCTGATTTTATCTTTAAGTATTTTCAGGGTTCTTTCACTTCCAAACAAAATATCAAAATCATATGCCATTAAATCCCAGAATATTAGTTTATAGGTCCTGGCCAGTATTCTTTCTTTGTTTATTTGAAAGCCTGCCAAAAGGAGGCCGGAATATTTTATCAGAAGTAAAATAAGAAGCTCTGGTTACATCGTCAATGTATTTCACTGAATCGGTTCTCCACCCGTCGAGATGTTCATAACCATGGTTCCCTATAATATGCCCTGATTTGCGTATCTGACCGACAAGGCCAGGATATTTTTCAGCAGCTTTTCCTTTGCAAAAAAACAACGCTCTGATATTGTGCTTTTTAAGAATATCCAGCAACTGAGGAGTGGAAACCGGATCGGGACCATCATCAAAAGTCAGAAATAGTCTCTTTTCAGTTGTCTTTATCCTGAAAACTGCTTCAGGATAAAGCCACCCTGCCAAAAAACCAGGCCTGAATAGCCGCATATTAATTTATTTTGAAGAAAAGAGCTTTCCGTAATAGTTATTTATTTCCGGCTCAAGCGTCTGGGTAATCGAGTTTAATTTCAGTCTCACTGCCATATTATAGATATCAAGTAACCCCTGCATATTGATGCCGCTGGGATATTCAAGACCGTACCTGTCTTCGGGTTTTAAGCTGATGGCATAATCGAGATATTCCTTTGAGTAATCAATAACATCATTCACCAGTTTTTCGCCTTCTTCAGTTTTGCCGGAACGTATAAGAACTTCAGCAATTCCAATTGTGAAATAATCATATGGCATTTTACCTGAAGGAACAATTTCCAGTCCTTTATGTGCTACCTCCACAGCTTTTATAGTATCTCCCCATATAAGCAGCTCCTTGCCAAGAGTTCCGAATATTCTTCTGAAATTACTGAACATCCTCTTATTATTTTCATCAAGGTAAACGGAAGGATCTGCCGCATTACCCCATGAAAATTTGTTCATTATGTTATCATACATCACTATCGGATCGATCATCCCGAATTCACCCTGGTCAGGCTTATCGATTTTAACAGGTGCTATCCTGAAGCCAAGGCCTTCCTGTATAAAAAACTTCTCAAGACCTTTATATTGAGTTGAAGGAACAGTGGTTGAAAAATAGATTGGCCTCTCCCATTTGTTTGTCGATAATAGATCCATTATCGCCAGGTCTCCTTTAAACGCATCATCATCTGTATATTCCCAAATCATCGGAGAGACTATCCGGTCCTTAAAATATTTCTTGACGGTTCCATTTGCCAGCACTTTTGCAGTATCAACATCAATAATGAATTTGTTTGCCGGAAGATAATTAAGGTAATCTCCCTTTCCGCTAAGATCAACTTTGTACTTATTATCATCTAACCCTGCAAACTGTACAATTTCTGTCAGGTCGACCGGTTTATCCACCCTGTTGTTAACCGGCAACTGGTCTCTGACACCTTCAATATATTTTTCCGGTCCCAGGCTAAACGGCAAAGGATCAGACGTATACGCTTTCTGCCTCATCATTTCAATGTACCAGCCTGCCTGAATATAGCTCAGGTTAGCAACACGAACATCAGTTCTGACTCCTTCGACATCCTGATTATACCATACAGGGAAGGAATCATTATCTCCATAAGTGAACAGGATGCTGTTAGGAGCACATGATTTCAGATAATCCGCCCCTATATCCCTGGCAGTATAACGCCCAGACCGGTCGTGGTCATCCCAGTTCTGAGTACCCATCAGAACCGGAACTGCTGCCATAAGCCCCACGAATGAAACGGCTAAGGACCCTTTGTTTCCCAGAAATTTCTGAAGCTTTTCATAAACAAACATAAAGCCGAACCCTATCCATATAGCGAACGCATCGAATGATCCGACATATGCATAGTCCCTTTCCCTTGGCTGATTCGGATACTGGTTAAGGTATACAATAATAGCCAGTCCTGTCATTATGAAAAAAATCATTACAAGCCAGAAACCATTTCTATGCCGCTTGTACTGCCAGTACATGCCAGCCAGTCCTACAAGAAGTGGCAAAAAATAATATTTATTGTTGCCCGGATTTGATTTAAGATCCCGGGGAACTTTATCAAGTTTTCCCAACCGTGCCTCATCAATAAATTTTATACCGCTTATCCAGTTACCGTCAATTAGATTGCCATTCCCCTGAATGTCGTTTTGCCTGCCGGCAAAATTCCACATGAAGTACCTGAAGTACATGAATCCGATCTGATAACGGAAAAAATAACGAAGGTTTTCTCCAAAAGTAGGTACGACAATATCTTCTTTACCATTACCTGCCGAAAATTTCTTGCCTACCACTCTACCCCAGTATTTATACGGACCTTCATGGTCAGGATCTGAGCTGTACATTCGCGGAAATATTGTTTCAAACTGACTATTATAAGAATATTCAGGGCGATAATATGGCTTATATTTGCCATTTATCTTATTATATCCGGCAATAACTTTTTTAACTTCCGAAACAGGTGCACTGTAGTAGTTACCATAGATTTTGGGAGCATTGCCATATTGCTTCATATTGATATAGTAGGATAATGCGAATATATCGGAAGGATTATTCTGGTTCATCGGTGGTCTTGCTGATGATCTGATCATGATCATTGCATAAGATGAATATCCGATCATTATCACAACAAGGCAGGTCATTACATAATTCAATATAACTCTTTTGTGCTTTAATGAATAATATATTCCATAAGTCATTGCACCAAAGAAAATTATCATAAAGAACAGAAGTCCGCTGTTATAAGGCAATCCGAAAACATTCACGAACAATAATTCAAACCAGCCGGCAACTGCAGGAACTCCAGGCATTAAAACAAACACCATCAGCCAGAGTATTAAAAGGGCAGCCAGGGTTGTTTTAATCATACCACGTGTGGTGACTTCATATTTCCTGAAATAGTAAACAAAAACAAGTACTGGTATAATTAAAAGGTTAAGACGATGAACCCCGAGTCCCAGTCCCATCATATACGCCACCAGTATTATCCATCTGCCTGAATATGATTTATCAGCTTCTTCTTCCCATTTAAGCATTCCCCAGAAGACGAGTGCAATAATAAGTGAAGAGAGTCCATAAAGTTCACCTTCGACTGCTGAAAACCAGAATGTATCTGTAAAAGTATATGCTAGAGATCCCAGCAGACCACTTGCTATGATAGCAGGGATATGTTTGGATTCAAGTTCCTGTCCATTTAAATAAACTTTTCGGACAAGATGAGTAATTGTCCAGAAGAGGAACAATATCGCGAAACCGCTGCATATCGACGCGAAGGTGTTCATTGTAATAGCAACCTTTGAGGTGTCGCTGCCTGCAAAAAGTGTAGCGATTCTTCCCATCATAAGAAACAGGGGAGCTCCTGGAGGATGCCCGACCTGCAACTTAAAAGCAGAAAGAATAAATTCACCACAATCCCAGAAGCTCACAGTTGGTTCTCTGGTCAGCAGATAGACCATTGTAGAAAAAATAAATACAAACCATCCGGTAAGGTTATTCCATCGACGGTAATTTCCCCAAATTGACTTCATAAAAGATTTCTTTTTGTTTAATTGACTGAACAAAGAACGTAAAAAAAATTTATTTGCATTCAAATACCATTCTAATTAACATCTCTTATCTCTGAAGGGAAAAAATCCGGAATTGGACACACCGTATCTGCAGCTGTAGTGCTATGCCATGGCATGACACTACATGATTTTTATATATAATATCTCCATGGTCTTGACTTCCAGTATTCTCCTGCATATTCAATACCAATCCTCTGGCCGTTATTAACAGGGAAAACTATTCCGGGGTCTTCGAACCAGATTCTCTCTGATAATACCAGATCTTCTCCATAAAATGACTTATCTATCCCGAGAAATTTTGTTAACCTCCCTGGTCCGGGATAATCTTCAACTCCTCTTATCAGAACGGCTTGCGGGATATCCTTCCCTCCTGTGACGATATTAAGCATCCAGTACATGCCATAAATAAGATATATATAAAGCCTTCCACCTTCGTGAAACATAATTTCGGTCCGGGCCGTTCTGCCTTTGAAAGCGTGGCATGCTCTGTCTTCTGTCCCCCTGTACGCCTCAACTTCTGTGACTTTGAATCTGCCAGGCGATCCGTTTTGTAATCTGATAACCATGTTTTTCCCCGGCAGTTCCGGTGCTACATCCAGGACATCCCTGATATAAAAGTCGCGCGATAATCTTTTCCCGGAATCCATTTTGTCAGAAATTATTTTTATTTTCAAATTTATCCCATTTCCTGAAAACCTTTTTGCCTTCTGAATCAGTCAATTTTATAAATGAAATTTTACTTTCTGAAGGCTCAAGCAAAAATAGTAAGTGGTTTTTGTTATTTGAGTGTATAAAATTAACCTACTTTTGCATAACAAAAATAAAATCTATTCGTATTTCTTTTTTTTTAGGAAATATGTTGTATTTTTGCAGACCTCAAAATAATAGGGGCATTACTTTAAATATAAGTGTATCAATTAAAAAATAAAAACAAGTGAATACCTTAAGCTATAAAACAGTTTCAGCAAATAAAGCTACTGTAAACAAGGAGTGGGTAATTATAGATGCTGAAGGCAAGGTTCTTGGAAGACTTGCAGCAGTTGTGGCCTCGATGCTTAGAGGAAAACACAAAACCAACTTTACTCCTCATGTAGATTGTGGAGACAATGTAGTTGTTATCAATGCTGAAAAAGTCGATTTGACAGGTGAAAAATGGTCAGATAAAGTATATGTCAGGCATACAGGTTTCCCGGGAGGCCAAAGATTTACAACAGCTGAAGCTTTATTGAAAAAAAATCCTATCGGATTGGTTGAGAAAGCTGTAAAAGGTATGTTACCTAAAAACAGGCTTGGAAGTGCGCTTTACAGGAATCTGCACGTTTATGCCGGTTCAGAACATCCGCATGAAGCACAAAAACCTAAAAAAATTGAAATTTAAAAAAATCTAGCAAAAGATATGGAACCAATCAATGCTCTTGGAAGAAGGAAGGCAGCAGTAGCCAGGGTTTATTTAAGCGACGGAAAAGGAAAGATTACTGTTAACGGCAGGGATTATAAAGAATATTTTGGCGCTGAGACCCTTCAGTACGTTGTAACTCAGCCACTGGTCCTCTTAAATGCTGCTGACAAATATGATATCAACGTCAATCTTGACGGCGGCGGAGTGAAAGGACAGGCTGAAGCTCTCCGTCTCGGAATAACAAGAGCCCTGATAATGATTGATGCAGAATCTAAATCAAAGCTTAAAGCTGAAGGCTTTGTCACTCGCGATCCACGCGAAGTTGAAAGGAAAAAACCCGGACAGCCAAAAGCCCGCAGGAGATTCCAGTTCAGTAAACGTTAGAATTAAAAAGACAGTCATTATAGATGCAAGTTTAGTATCTAAATTGTGAAGACTTCCTTAACAGGAGCTACTTTGCAATTGATTGAAAGAATGTAAACTTAAAAAACCAAAAAATGCCAAGAACAAATTTCAAAGAATTACTTGATGCCGGTGTGCATTTCGGACACCTTAAAAGAAAGTGGAATCCTGCTATGGCTCCCTATATATTTATGGAGCGTAACGGCATTCACATTATTGATCTTGAAAAAACTGTAGTAAAAATTGATGAGGCAGCCTCAGCTATGAAGCATATTGCCAAATCAGGGAAAAAAGTGCTTTTTGTAGCTACCAAAAAACAGGCAAAAGAGATTGTAGCAGAAAAAGTAAAAGCAGTAAACATGCCTTATGTTACAGAACGATGGCCCGGCGGGATGCTTACCAATTTCCCCACTATCCGCAAGGCAGTAAAAAAGATGTCATCCATTGACAAAATGGCAACCGATGGTACCTTTTTGAATCTTTCAAAACGTGAGAGATTACAGGTTACACGTCAGAGGGCCAAACTTGAAAAAACCCTTGGAAGTATAATTGATCTTACCAGGCTTCCTTCAGCACTTTTTATTGTGGATGTATGTAAAGAACATATTGCTGTCAGGGAAGCAAAAAGACTCGGTATTCCGGTTTTTGCAATGGTTGATACCAATTCCGATCCTTCCGATATAGAATTTCCAATACCTGCAAATGATGATGCCTCAAAGTCGATTTCATTAATAATCGGAATCCTATGCCAGGCAATTGAAGAAGGTTTGAATGAAAGAAAAATTGAGAAAGACAAAGAGCCTCAGCAGAAAGACAAAAAAGTAATGCGCAGAGAGCTTGAAACGAAAGATTTACCTGCTGCTATTATTGAGGCAATTGTTGAAGAAGAGGAAGAGGTTGAAGTTGATGATGACGTTATTGATGAATCAGACGAAGATGAAGATATCGTTAAAGTGATTGACGAAACTGAAGAAGAACTGTAAAAAACAATTATTTGTAACTTATAAAGATATTATTATGGCTGCTATAAATGCTGCTGATGTTGCTAAACTGAGAAGGGTTACCCTGGCAGGGATGATGGACTGCAAGAAAGCTCTTGAAGAGTCAGAAGGCAACTTCGATAAAGCGATTGAAATAATTCGTAAAAAAGGACAGGCTGTTGCCAATAAACGTGCCGATAAGGAGGCATCCGAAGGAGTTGTAATATCAAAAGTATCACCCGATGGCAAGACCGGCGCAATGATAGTACTTAACAGCGAAACTGACTTTGTTGCAAAGAATGCTGACTTCATGGCTCTGGCTAACAAAATACTTGACCTTGCAGTTTCACAGAAACCGGCAAATCTTGATGCTCTGAAATCACTTTCGATGGATGGCGGTAAAGTCGGCGACAAGGTTGTTGAATATGTAGGAATTATTGGCGAGAAACTTGATCTTTCCTATTATGAAAAGATAGATGCACCCCATGTTCAGGCATATGTACACCCGGGTAACAGACTGGCAACAATTGTTGGATTCACAAAAGCCGGAGCTGATATTCAGGTATATAAAGATGTTGCCATGCAGATAGCTGCAATGAACCCGGTTGCAGTTGATAAGGATTTTGTTCCCGAATCTGTTATTGCCCAGGAGATTGAAATTGGTAAAGAACAGGCAAGACGTGACGGCAAACCAGAAGAAATGCTTGATAAGATTGCCCAGGGCAAACTATCCAAATTCTTTAAGGAAAGTACTTTGCTTAACCAGGATTTTGTAAAAGATAACAAAATTACAATAAGACAGTATTTACAATCGGTAAATAAAGAGCTTACTGTAACTGAATTCAAAAGGTTTACGCTTAATTTATAATACGTAGGTTCATAATTCAATATCTTGTGGCGCTTCAGGGCGCCACTTTTTTTTGCACCCTTCGTTATGACATTTGCAGTAGAGTCGCACAATCCGGGCGCCTCCGTAACTGAAATTGGTTTTTATCCCAAGAATGTCATTTCATAAGTTTAATACAATTAGCCATATATATTTTTTAATACAATTAGTTTTATATATTTGTTTATTGCAAATACTAAAGTAAGTTACTTATTCATTACAAAAAAAACCACTAAATGAAAGAACAATCAAATAGCAATTTACGGATGGGGATGACCCTAATGTTAATGATCTTTTTTATTTTCGGATTCATTACAAATTTCAACATTGCTTTAAAAGATCAGGTTCAGGCGACCTTTCAGTTGAGCAACTTCATGGCAAATCTTGTCAATGGAGTATTCTTTTTCGCATATTTTGTATTTTCTTTTATATGCGGGAAAATTATTAAGAAAACGGGCTATAAAATGGGGGTTATAATCGGCTTACTCCTCATTGGACTGGGTAGCTATTTATTCTATCCTGCTGTAGCTGTACCTTCGTATGCACTTTTCCTTGTTGCAGTTTTTGTTATGGCAACAGGTGTAGTTTTTCTTCAGACTGCTGCAAATCCTTATGTCGCTGCACTAGGTTCCGAAGCTACTGCTTCATCAAGGCTTAATCTGGCCCAGGCATTAAATGCGTTTGCTACTACTGTTGCTCCTTTTATTGTCGGACTTCTTGTACTCACACCGGCAGCTATTGCAATGGGTCCAAAAGCAGTGCAGGTTCCTTTCCTTATAATTGGCTCAATTGTTTTTTTGATTGCAATTATTATATTTTTTATGAAACTTCCGCAAATAATTGGCGGGGAAGAAGTAGTTGGAAGGAAGAGCATTTGGAAGCATCCTCATGTATTATTGGGCGCCCTTGCAATTTTCTTCTATGTTGGTGCTGAAGTCGGTATTTCTACGGCTATCGTTCCTTATCTAAAACAGAGTGGAATGCTGATTGGTGAAGCTGCCAAGTTAGCTGCCATGTACTGGGGCGGGGCTATGGTAGGCCGTTTCCTTGGATCTATTAACCTTAGCTCTATGGAAAGCAAAAAGAAATTCACGTACTCTGGTTTCGTAATTGTTTTGGCATTTTTTGTAGGCTGGTTAGTTACAAGCAGCCAGATAAAAGAAGGTGTATTTGTCTTCAATTCATTGCCAGTTAATGGCCTGATTTTCTTAGGTATTGCAGTAATAAATTTCATTGCAATGCACCTGTCGCAAGGGAAAGCTAATGTTGCACTTGGCGTATTTGGATTTATCGCAGCCGCATTAGTATTTTCAGCTACAATCCTTGGTGCCAAGGTTGGTATCTGGGCACTCCTTTCAATAGGGTTCTTTAATTCCATTATGTTCCCGAATATTTTTGCATTAGGAATTAAAGATCTTGATAACCATGAGATGCCGATGGCTTCAGGTATTATAAATACAATGATAGTTGGTGGATCAGTTATTCCATTATTAATGGGGTATTTCACTGACAGTATAAGCGTACGTGCTGCTTTGCTGGTGCCTCTTGTTTCATATGTCTACATTGTATTCTTTGCACTAAAGGGAAGCAAAATAAGGTAGCCTGATTTAAACATAGTTTAATTGATTGAGATACAGATATAAACAGTATTTATTACTTAGAACCCTGTTTATTCTATATAGTACATTATTAATATTAAAAATATTTTAAAATGAAAAGGGTATCGATTGGAATTGATATTGGTGGAACAAATACCGCAATCGGAGTAGTTGACAGTGAAGGCAATGTGCTGTATGAAAGAAAACCACAGATGCCAACTCCGCAGAAAATGGAAAACCCGGGCATGACTCAGACTGTTTCGGATGCAATAATAAGCAGGTACGTCAGTGCTCTTACAGCGGAAATTAAAAAAGCCATTGAAATGGTGAAACAGATCAATCCCCAGATTGAAGTTATGGGTATTGGTATTGGTGCTCCAAATGCAAATTACTATACCGGGACCATCGAATATGCCCCGAACCTTCCATTTGTGGGTGTTGTTAATTTTGCTTCACTGATACATAATAATTTTCCTGAATTTAAATTTGTGAAATTGACAAATGATGCCAATGCAGCTGCCCTTGGAGAAATGATCTATGGCGGTGCAAAGGGTATGAAAAATTTTGCAATGATGACTATTGGAACTGGACTCGGAAGCGGACTGATTGTCAATGGCGATCTTGTTTATGGTTCAGATGGTTTCGCAGGTGAATGTGGTCATGTGACAGTTGTACCAGAGGGACGTCTCTGCGGTTGCGGGGGTCATGGTCATCTTGAAGCATATTGCTCTGCCACAGGCATAAAACGTACTGTTTACGAGCTTCTGGCAAAATATAATCCTTCCGAATGCCCGCTTTTGAACATCCCAATGAGTGAAATGTCATCAAAAATTGTTTTTGATGCTGCTGAAAAAGGAGATCCTATTGCTAAAGAGGTTTTCCAGATAACAGGTGAAATTCTTGGCCGTGCCTTAGCTGATACTGTTCACTATCTGAGCCCTGAAGCTATATTTCTTTTCGGAGGTGCAGCAGCGGCAGGTGATTATATTTTTAAACCTGCAAAAGATAGTATGGAACGCCACCTGATGCCTGTATTCCGTAATAAAGTCAAAATCCTTCCATCAGAATTGAAAGAGAGTTCTGCTGCCATTCTCGGGGCTAGTGCTCTTGTTTGGAAAGAGATAGAGAAAAACAATTAATAAATCTTCTTTCAGAAGAGAGAAGGTCTAATCTAAAAGAACATCCCCGGCAGAAGTTACTGACCGGGGATTTTTTTTGAACAGACAAATCCATTCTTCAATAATCTATTGCCTCATTACTGTTTTTTAAACCGGCAATCAATTCAATGCCTTTTGAAGTTCCCACGCGCGAAGCTCCTGCCTCTATCATTGCCAGGAATATCTCAGTGGAATGAATACCACCACTGGCTTTAACTTTTAAACCCTTTGGGGAGACCGTATCGTACATAAGCCTGACTTTCTCAACCGTTGCAGGTTTACTCCCTCTTAATAAGCCAACAGATGTCTTTACAAAATCTGCTCCGGCTTCAGCTACAATGTTGCATGCTCTAACAATTTCCTCCTCAGATAAAAGTTCAATTTCGATTATTACTTTAAGTAGTGCATTTTTATATCTCACCTCTTTCAGTACAGCATCTATGTCACGCCTGACATAATCGTTCTTGCCACTTTTAAAAGCAGACAAATTCATAACCATGTCTATTTCATCTGCTCCCATTTCAAGATAAGTCCTTGCCTGCTGAGATTTTATTGAAATCAATTCATTCCCGAAGGGGAAACCAACAACTGTGTCAAGTTTCACACCTGAATCTCTGATTATCTTTTTTGCAAGGTCAATATAATAGGGAAAAACAACCATGGAATGAAAGGAGTATTCAATGGCTTCATTACAGAAACTGATTATTTCCGATTCTGAGGCATCCATTTTTAATGGACTGTGGTCAATGAATTTTGAATATTTATTAATCTCCATTGAAGTATTTGTTAAGTTTCTAATTTTCAGAATATATCAAATTAACTACATGATTTTTAAATTAAAAAGATTAATTACAAATTAAAATTACCTGCTAAAATGTATATATGACAATCCGCATCGTGTTTCATTATAAGGATTAAGATTCAGTCCTGGTTACCGCATCCTGATCCTGACTTCAGCGCAGTTAATTAAAAACATTTAAAATAAAAACCATTCTGATTTTCAGTAAAACTGGATTAAAAATAATTCAAAACAAATTAACTGTCCTGTAAAATCGAAAAAACTTGACAAATTCCACTCAGTTTTATTAAATTCGTAGTGCTCTTTCTTTATATTTACCTGACCTTACCAAAAAAATGCTATGCAATATTCGAGAATTCTGCTCAAATTAAGCGGAGAGTCACTTTCAGGTACCGGAAATCATGGAATAAGTGATACTGTTTTAAATGATTATTCAAAACAGATAATTGATGTTTTGAATTTAGGCTGCGAGGTGGCGATAGTTATAGGTGGCGGAAATATATTTCGGGGACTGAGTGGGACAGAAGCAGGATTTGACAGATTGAAAGGCGATCAGATGGGCATGCTGGCAACAATAATTAACAGCCTTGCCCTTGAAAGTGCCATCAGCAGAATGGGTGCAAAAGCCAGGGTTTTCACTTCTATAAGGATGGAACCCGTTGGAGAGCTTTATAACAGGGATAAAGTCCTGGAATCAATGAAAAATAAAACTGCCTGTATACTTTCGGGTGGAACCGGGAATCCTTTTTTTACAACTGATACCGCTGCAGCCCTGAGAGCAGTTGAAATCGGGGCCAACGTACTTCTGAAAGGGACAAGGGTAGATGGTGTTTATACCGCTGATCCGGAAAGAGATCCAACTGCAGTAAAATTTGACAGTATATCTTTTGAGGAGGTGATAACAAGAAGGCTGAAAGTAATGGATTCCACAGCATTTACAATGTGCAGGGAAAACAATATGCCATTGGTAGTCTTCGATATGAATAAGACCGGCAATCTCTATAAACTGATAACAGGGGACAAAATAGGGACACTGGTAATGTAGTGAAATTAGCCACTGATCATGACATTTTAATATTTCGACTATTTTACTATTTTTGTTAACAACTCTCTAACCTTGACAATATGAACGAAGAAATTGAACTTATAACTGAAGAGACCCGGGAAAGAATGGAAAAAGCTCTTGAGCACCTTGAACATGAACTTGCCCGTCTTCGTGCAGGAAGATCTAATCCCGCTCTTCTCGATGGTATAACAGTTGATTATTACGGCGTCAATTCACCATTGACCCAGGTTTCTAATATAAATACCCCGGATGCCAAAACTATTCTTATTCAGCCATGGGAAAAAAATATGCTAGGCGTAATTGAAAAAGCTATTATGGCTGCAAATATCGGACTTACACCGGTTAATAACGGTGAAGTTATACGAATCAATATACCTCCACTTACGGAAGAAAGAAGGCATCAGCTGGTTAAACAGGTAAGGAATGAAGGTGAAACGGCAAAGATTAGTGTCAGGACTGCAAGAAAATGGGCGAACGATGAACTGAAAACGCTGCTTAAAGACGGGTTGCCAGAAGATCTCGAAAAGGAAGCAGTTGATCTTGTCCAGGAAATGACTCATTCCTATAACGGGAAGATTGATAAGGTGATGGCTTTGAAAGAAAAGGATGTTATGACAGTTTGAGTTTTTGCCACCCTTCCTGATCAATATCTGACTCCTCTTAACCCTGATGTGCAATTCCTGCACATTTCAGTCATATGACGACCCGCCAGGATACTTTTTCTGAATATCATGTATTTCGGGCCATTCCATATCTCCCTGAAAGAGTCATTGTTAAGATCCCCCATTATAAATTCTGCATTCTTATCAAAACAACAGGGAATAACTTTCCCGTCCCATGTTATTACCGGGTTGAACCAGAGCCTTGCACATCTGTCGGGAAAAGAATTTTTTATTACATATTCACCCTGTCTGACCTGATACCTTCTGAATCTCCTTATTGATGGAAGCCATGATGCAATATCTTCTTTTTTTATGATCTGCATCGATTTCAGATTAAGTGACGCATGGATACTCTTTGACAATTGTCTTACCTGTGGTATCATATGCTCATTGAACCTGTTTACAAGAAACTGTACTTCAATTTTCAAGGATGAATTGTATCTTTTCTTTGCATTGGTCATATTCCTTAGTCCATCTATGACACAATTCATTTTACCATTTATCCGATATGTTGAGTAAGTATCCTGGTCCATACCGTCAAGGGAGATTATTAATTTATTCAATGGTGATCTCACTAATCTTTCCGAATTCTCCTCCGACAGGAAATGTCCGTTGGTTGAAACAACAGTATATGGTCTTGCACAACTGTCGATGAAAGAGAAAAACTGAGGATGTAACATTGGCTCACCCTGAAAATAGAGATTCGCATTATAAAGGAAAGGCGAAAGCTCTTTCATAACCTTTTTAAAAAGCTCCGGATCCATAAATCCTCGCTTTCTTCCCATAATGCCGGAACCCGACGAACACTGAGGACATTTAAGATTGCAGTTATTCGTCAATTCTGCACTTACAGATACAGGCATGCCTCTTAACTCTGCCTTTCCTGTTGCAGAGCTTCTGAAATATGAATATCCTGCCATTAAAAGATTAACAGGTCTGATAAATCTTTTCCCCATTGATAATAAAATAATATCAGAATCACATTAAGGAGTTCATTAAGCCTGGCCGGGGTTCTTTTCATTCCGGCGTAAGATATGAAAATTATTATCATAATAAATATAGGGTATAATAACAACTCAAAGGTCATAATGCTGGAATGAAAAGAATTCAGTATTCTAATAAAAGTAGAAATCAAATTATTAAATTATTAAATTAAGCCATGAAAACATTTAACCAAATTTCGTCAATTGCAGCTGTTTTTCTGCTGACCTTTATGGCCCAGGCTGCTTCTGCCGGGAATTTTTCACATGATAAGAAAAATCCACAGCAGGATCTCGTTACTATCAAAGGAAAAGTTATTGATTCAGAAACCAGAGCTCCTCTGGTATTTGCAACGGTTGCCGTAAAAGAATCCAATGTGGCAATAGTGACAAATATAGATGGTGAATTCACTCTGAAAGTAGGTAACCTTTCAACGTCAAAGACAATTGTAGTTTCTTTTGTGGGATATAAAAATAAGACTGTCCCGATAAGCGATCTGAAGGACAACGGATCCAAAAATATCATTGCTCTCGAAGCTGCTCCTATCCCTATAAAAGAAATAATTGTAAAACCTCTTGACCCTCAAAGTATAGTCCAGAAAGCTATTGAAAACATAGGAAAAAACTATGAGTCGGTTCCAAATCTGATGACTGCATTCTACAGGGAAACTATCAGGAAAAACCGTACATATGTTTCGCTTGGCGAAGCTGTCCTGGAGATCTTTAAAGCGCCCTACGACAATGATCTGCGATTTGACCAGACAAGGATCTATAAAGGGAGGAAAGGGACCGACGTTGAAAAAATGGATACAGTTCTGTTTAAACTAGAGGGTGGACCTGTCAGCGTTTTGGATCTCGATATTGTTAAAAACACAGAGTCTATTCTTACCAAGGATGCTATGCAGAACTACAATTACAGGCTTTCAGGTGTTGTTGAAATTGATAATAAACCACATTATGTAATTGACTTCATTCAAAAGCCATCTGTTGAAATGCCATTATTCATGGGAAGCCTTTATATTGAAATGGACTCATACGCAATAACTGAAGCAGAATTTGGCTTCAATCTTTCAAACACGGAGGCTGCACAATCAATATTTATCAAGAAAAAACCTCTTGGAATGAAAGTTACTCCGGTAATTGCAACCTACAGGACCAAATATCGTGAACAGGATGGTAAATGGCATTTTGAATACTCCAGGGCTGAAGTTAAGTTTAAATGTGACTGGAAAAAAAGATTGTTTAATACCTACTACACCACCATGTCAGAAATAGCAATAACTGATCGCACTGACAAAGAAGTTATTAAATTTGCAGGTAAAGACAGGATAAAGACCAGTGATGTATTTTCTGATAAGGTCTCTGATTTCACTGATAAGGCCTTCTGGGGAGATTACAATGTAATTGAACCTGACCAGAGCATTGAAACAGCAATCCGCAGACTCAGCAGAAGATTAAAATTCAGCGATCGGGAACAAAACAAATAAAGTCAGATCAATGATCAGCGATACTGATATAACAGGGAGGATCAGAAATGGCGATGTAGGACAGTTTGAGTCGCTCTTCCGGTCCTCCTATGTTTCGCTGGTCCGGTATGCCAAAACTATGATAAAAGATCATGACGCTTCTGAAGAAATTGTTCAGGAACTGTTTTTCAGACTTTGGCTGGACAGGGAAAAGCTAAAGATTGAAAGTTCTTTAAACGGATATCTCTTCAGGTCTGTTCACAACAGGTGCCTGCATTATATTGAACATAACAGGGTAAAAGAACGACATGCTGAACAGATGTCCTTCCGGCAATCAGAAAGTCAGGAGAACCCATCCGACATTCTCAATTACAAAGAGTTACAGGAAAAGATAGCAAGGATACTCGAAAAACTTCCTGAAAGATGCGGAAAGATTTTTACCATGAGCAGGTTTGAAGGGCTTAAATATAGTGAGATAGCTGAGAGATTATCTGTTTCGGTAAAGACCGTGGAAGCAAATATGGGAAGGGCATTAAAAGAATTCAGAAAAGAATTAACACAATGATGAAAGTGATGAAAAAGAAGGAGCCAGACATCCAGAGTATCCATGGTTGATTCGGATCATCAGTCATTATCTGATTAAATACGGTAGAAACACCGGATGAAAACTGCGCAAAATCTTGATTAGACATACTGTTGGTATAAAACGAATAGCCCTTATTATTGATCAATTCAGTTTCGAGATCTTTGATCGATACTGCACGCAATACTCCTGGATTAAAGCCATGCTCAATCAATATACCGCGCAATGCATCTCCCATCGGTTTTCTTGCATCCGCATTTTCATAGGGTATTAAAAGATATGCAGGACCGGGTTGCTGTCCACTATGATACTCAAATAATAACCAATCCTTCGAAATGTCATCAAGGGGATATAATGCTGGTATTTCCCACACAAATAACTCATTAAACGATTCTGTAGAATATTTCTCGGGAGCAAGACTGAGAAGTTCTTGATACTCAGTAAAGAAGGGATCCTCTTTTTGGATCGGCTTATTTTTATAGAGCGTTGCATATGTTTTTTGTATCTTTTCTTTCATTTGCTTAATTGCTACAGCACCCTTTGCCCATGCTGCATCTTTTTTAATATATGCTTCGGTTGCAACTTTTAACAATAAGATGTTTTCAAAAAGATATGAACCACACACCAAAATGGGCGCTGCTTTTTGGCTCAAAAGGTCTGCCATATCGCTGGTCAATGCTGAATTAATCGTAATACTTTTGCCTTCAAATATGCCCGAAAGTTCTGATGTAGGAAATTTTTCTTCATTATGCGTAATCAATGCCGTCAATCTACGATACGTCTTAGGCATTGATTGAGATGCGGCGGTTGGGACTTTTTCTTTTCGTGGGATACGCACGGGCAACGTTGGTTTTAGGGCAGGTGGCATTGGCACTTTAGGAATAGCTTCTTCCATTGCACCTATTGATTGATTATATACAACGGCGAGTATCAAAACGATTTGCTTTAATAATTTCATATCTTTTCCTTGTTTTATAGTTCATGCTTTTCGAAATACCATACCAATAGTTCACGATGCATCGCAATACTTCCCGTAATGAATGACTGTTCATGATAGTAAATGTGCCCACCAGGATAGGCAAACATGTATTTATTGATTGCGATGAATACGCTATAGCGCTTCTTCCTTTGAGATACTTTTTTTCACGCCATTAATCATTGCTTCAATAGCAGCCGCTTCATACGAATTAGTTATATCGTCTTCTGGTACTTTTATTTCTTTTTCGTGTTCTTTGTGCTCATAATGATATTTCATGAGTTTGTTATCAGGAGTGCGATAATATACTGAGATATCAACTGATGCTCCGGCGAATTCCGGTTCACTGGATTCAGACCCCTCCTCTTGCGTTTGCTCATTCCACACCCATGCAGAGGCCGGATAGTCATATTCCTTGGTTTCTTCGTTCCATACACCCTCTGGCTCTACCGATTTGCTCGTTACCAAGAAGTCTTTATACACCCTATTGCTGAGACCAAGTTCTTCCACTAAAAACGAACGTGCGATTTTTCTGCCGCCCATTGTTTCATAGGTAAAGAGAGTGTGGTGGTATTTTGCAAATTTTTGCTCGGCGGACACGTGATCTTTTTGAAAAACATGCCCATAGTTTCTGCTCGAGCGGGAACGATTGCAGTCCTTTTGCATCATTTCAACCGGCGCATTAACGCTTAATGGATACACAATGAGCATATCTTTATTATCAACGATGATTGGTTTCGCAGCAGCTTGACCTCTCAACTTTGCCTCAAACTCGCGCGCTTTTACGTCAACGTACGTCAACACCTGAATCCGTCCATCCACCTCAAGAGCATTAAATGCTGCATCGTGCGTTGGAAAACGAATTTGCGGAATATTGCTATAGAAATACTCTCCTTTTGCAAAATTGTATGGCGTTACATACTTCGTTGTTTCCATGGCGTCACTAATTCTTTGGTAGATTTACCTTTTTGATCCTCAGCCCTTAAATGCTGCTCAAGGCCCTTAAAAAAGAGATCATAGCGCACGCTTGGAATTAATGGTAAGAAATGCATGGCAATGGGATCATCCTTATCAATGCTCGTCCATACCTTATTAAAAGATGCAATGCTATCGGTTGGTATAGGCACTGGCGTCATCGACAATACTGTAATATCCGAGATGCCTCCAACAACCGTAATGAGATTATTTGGATGTGGAGCCGTCTTTTTTTTCAGCATGCTTTTAAGCTCTGGCAACAACTCATTGGCTATATGTACGTTGGCAAATACTTCGCGAATAAGATCTCTATTACCCCCCCGATATCACACGTCCAGAAATAACAAAATCGACTATTTTTATCTACCAGCAGCGGCAATAATCCCTTAGTCAGCACATCCGCTGACATCCCAGCGATACTAGCATCACTCAACTCTGAAGTTTTTATCTGTCCATGGCCTCCAATTAATAATGTCCAAGGTTTAGTGGCATCATCGGTAAGTGATTGATTAATAATAGTAAGCGCGCTCAGCGAGAAAGCATGCAATGCCGCTTTCACTTCTTGAGAGCTCATTACTTCTTTCTTGCTGCCTTTTTTTGCCA
>CAVVGP010000056.1:0-6185 GCA_963747625.1 uncultured Bacteroidales bacterium
CATATTCCTGTGTTTATATAACTCAGGCTATAGGCCTGGCTGTTGGTGTCGACAGGAAAGAACTTGGACTTCAGAGGCATTTCGTAAAAGTATCAGTTTGATTATTAATAAGTATTTCAAGCAATTATATGTCAAAAATAGGAGTATTTGTCTGTCATTGCGGAGAAAACATAAGCGCAACAGTTGATTGTGCCAAAGTGGCTGAAACGGCTGGCAACTTATGACGGAGTGGCCTATAGTGTGGATTATAAATATATGTGTTCTGATCCCGGGTCAGAATCTGATTAAAAGTGCAATCAAAGAAAAAGGGCTGACAGGTGTTGTTGTGGCTGCATGTTCCCCCAGAATGCATGAACCTACTTTCAGAAAAGCCTGTGCTGAAGCCGGATTGAATCCATTTATGTGCGAAATGGCTAACTCAGGGAGCATTGTTCATGGGTGCATGAAAAGGGAGAAGCTACTACTGAAAAAGCAATTGATCTGGTCAGGATCCTTGTTGAAAAAGTAAAACACAATCATTCACTCAATGAAATAAAAGTACCTGTTACAAAAACAGCTCTGGTGATAGGAGGAGGAATTGCCGGAATTCAGGCAGCCTTGATATTGCCAATACAGGTCATAAAGTGATACTTGTTGAGAAAGATCCTTCAATAGGCGGACATATGTCTCAGTTTCTGAAACATTCCCTACGCTTGACTGTTCCCAATGCATACTTACTCCAAGAATGGTGGAAGTTGCACAGCATCCGAATATTACATTATATACTTATGCTGAACTTGAAAGCCTTGAAGGATTTATAGGTAATTTCAAAGCTAAGATCAGGAGGAAATCAAAAAGCATCGATGAAAAGCTTTGCACAGGATGCGGACATATGTACGACCAAATGTCCCGTTAAGAAAATCCCAAGTGAATTCAATGAAGGACTTGGTAAACGAACTGCAATATATGTTCCTTTTCCACAGGCAGTTCCTAATAAGCCGGTAATAGACAGGACTAATTGCACCTATTATATTAAAGGTAAATGCAAGATTTGTGAAATAGTTTGTCCGACAAAGGCAATACGTTTCGATCAGGAGGATCAGATTGTAGAAGCTGAAGTCGGAGCTATTGTGATTGCGACAGGATTCACTGTAAAGCAAACTGATTTCTTCCCGGAATATGGCTATGGCAAATATCAGGATGTAATAACAGGACTTCAGTTTGAGAGGCTTGCTTCAGCCTCAGGTCCTACGCTGGGTGAGATTCAGCAGACCATCTGACGGAAAGATTCCTGAGAAAATAGTATTTCTGGCATGTGCCGGCTCACGCGATCCTGCAAAAGGAATTCCTTATTGCTCAAAGATATGCTGTATGTACATTGCAAAACATGCAATGCTGTATCAGCATAAGGTTCATGGGGGAAAATCATATGTATTCTATATGGATATCAGGGCAGGGGGAAGAATGTATGAGGAATTTGTAAGAAGAGCAATTGAAGATGATGGCGTAAATTATATACGTGGAAGGGTTTCAAGGATTTATGAAAAGAACGGCAAATTGATTGTAAGCGGTGCCGATACTCTGCTGAGTGCAATGCCGGTGGAAATAGAAGCTGATATGGTTGTTCTTGCTACTGCAGGTGTTGCAAATGAAGGCGCTGAAGAACTCGCACAGAAATTGCATGTCTCTTATGATCCTTATAAATTTTTTGCCGAAGCACATCCAAAACTGAAACCTGTGGAAACAAATACGGCAGGTATTTTTCTGGCAGGGGCATGCCAGGCTCCCAGAGATATTCCCGAATCAGTCGCAATGGCATCGGGAGCCGCTGTAAAAGTGGCAGGATTATTCTCACAGGATGAACTTACCCGCGAACCAATTATTGCAGTAGTAAACCGTCAGGCTCCTCCTGTATATTCTTCATGTGTCGGATGTTTTCTCTGTGTCTCAGCCTGTCCTTATCAGGCTATTGAGAAGGAAGAAATTAAGAACCGAACGGGGAAGTAATTAAAACAGTTGCTAAAGTCAATCCGGGCCTGTGCCAGGGATGCGGAACATGTGTTGCCTTCTGCAGGACAAAATCAATTGATATACAGGGCTATACACATGAACAGATGTATACTGAAGTTATGGCTTTATTGAATGAATATTAATATTTTGCATTGATGGCTGAATTTGAACCAAAAATTGTTGCTTTTGTCTGTAACTGGTGCACATATGCAGGAGCAGACCTGACCGGTACTAGCCGTATCAAATATGCTTCAAATGTTCGCATTGTCAGGTTCCCGTGTACCGGACGAATAGATTATATGTTGTTGCTGAAAGCTTTTGATGAAGGTGCCGATGGCATTATTGTTTCAGGTTGTCATCCGAATGATTGTCATTATACTTCCGGAAACTTTCATGCAAGGAGAAGATGGATAATGTTCAGGTCATTATGCGATTTCATCGGAATTGATACAGAGCGGATTAAATTCTCATGGGTATCGGCCGCGGAAGGAGCAAAATGGGCTGATATTGTAAACGCTACTGTTGCTTCAATCCGTGAACTGGGACCTTATACCGAATATAAAAAAGTTGCAAAATACCCTGAAAAGGAGGTGAGCAATGGATGATTTGATAAAACGAGCAAAAGAGCTTATTGAAACCTCTGCAGTAAAAGTTGTTATTGGTTATGAACAGGGTACCGGCAATAAAACACGGGCTCTTTTTGTTGAAAAAGCTGAAGATGCCGATAAATTGATTTTTGACAGCCGATGTGTTCAGAATCTTGCTGCATACATTACAAAAAAAGAAGTAAAGGAAAAGGGTAAAATGGCTATTGCAGCCACATTGCCTGTGATGCGAAGCATTATTCAGCTTGCTTCCGAGTTCCAGGTAAACGATAGTAATCTTCTTGTTCTGGGAATAACACCTGAAAGCAAACTGATTGAATTTGGAAATCTTGTTGAAGTTGAAACATTTATCCATCAGTTTCAGATTGAGATAGATGCCCGAAACAGAGAGATGCTTGATAAGCTTGAAAAGATGACACAGGCTGAACGCTGGAAGTTCTGGATCGATGAGCTGTCACCATGCTTTAAATGCTATGCCTGCCGGGCAGCCTGTCCTATGTGCTATTGTCACCGCTGCACAGTCGATTTTAACCAGCCTCAATGGATACCCGTTCCATCACACGAACTGGGTAATCTCGAGTGGCATATAATGAGAGCTATTCATCTTACCGGACGCTGTATAGATTGCGACGCATGTTATAATGCATGTCCGCTTGCAATTCCGATTAATCTGCTTACAAAGAAAATGCTGGTAGATGCCAAAGAACACTTCGGAGGTTATCAGCCTTCTCTTAAAGGCGATCATCTTATGTCAACATATAAACCTGATGATAAAGAAAATTTTATACAATAAGATATGAATATTGATAAGCGATTAGTCAGGAAAGACTCACTGGAAAAGCTTTTCGATATCTTAAAGCAAAACAGTAAAACAATTTATGCTCCTTTTTCAAAAAACGGAAAAGTCACTTTCAGGGATGCTGAAAGTTTTGCCGGAATTGCAACCGGCTATATTCAGACTACAGAATCGTCGAAAGAATATTGCTTTCCCACGAACGGAAAAAATTCTTGATTACTCAAAGAATAAAGAAGGAATGTCTGTTAGAGGAATTGATTATAAGACAATTCCTGAAGTTATTCTCTGGGGTGTCAGGCCATGCGATGCAACAGGAATAGGAGAATTGAGTTCAATATTTAACTGGGATTATAAAGACGAAATTTATAATAACCGCTTATCAAAAGTCACGGTTTTTGGATTCAGCTGTAATAAATCGGATGAATATTGTTTCTGTACCTCGGTTGGAGGAAATCCTGGAAATACGGCAGGAAGTGATATTTTATTCACCAGGTTGGGAGAGGATGGCGATTATCTGGCTGAAATATTAACTGAAAAAGGGATGGCAATTGTTGCAATCAGCAGCGGATCTTTTTGAAAAAACAGAGACCCCGGATAAAGATAAATTTCTCGCAGAAGTGCCGGTAAGATTTGACCATAAGAAATCAGGGAAAAACTTGATAAATTTTTTGAAAGTAAAGAGTGGGTTGAACAATCGCTAAAATGCCTTGGCTGCGGTGCATGTGCTTATGTATGTCCGACATGTGCCTGTTTTGATATCCAGGATGAGGTTCACGGAAAAACAGGTTCACGGGTAAGATGCTGGGATTCATGTGGATTTTCACACTTCACTCTTCATACTTCAGGACATAATCCACGGGAAGTACAGTCGCAGCGCTGGAGACAAAGGATAATGCATAAATTTTCTTACATGCCGGAACGGCTTTCTGTATATGGCTGCACAGGTTGTGGCCGTTGTTCAAGGGCATGCCCCGTTGATATGAATATTCTTGAACATTTAATTTCTATTCAGGAGGTTACAGTATGATGGATAACTTATATATGCCATACCTTATGAGGATTGAGAGAATCACTTATGAGGCACCAGGAGTAAAAACTTTCATGCTTAAATTTGTAAATGAAGCTGACCAGAATAATTTTTCTTATAAAGCCGGACAGTTTGGCGAATATTCTGTTTACGGAGTAGGGGAATCAACTTTTTGTATAGCTTCTTCTCCTACCAGGAAAGGATATATTGAGTGTACTTTCAGACAGACAGGCAAGGTTACCAATGCCCTTTCAGGTTGCGAAGAGGGAAGTATAATTGGTTTCAGGGGCCCTACGGCAATATTTTCCCTATTGATGAATGGAAAGGCAAAAACCTTCTTTTTATTGCCGGAGGAATTGCTTTGCCTCCTATGCGATGCGTTATCTGGAATGCACTTGATCTGAGGGATAATTTTAAGGATGTTACTATTATTTATGGTGCAAGAAGCGTAAATGATCTCGTTTATAAAGAAGAGCTTAAAGATTGGGAGCTTAGAAAAGATGTAAAACTGGTTACTACTGTTGATCCTGGCGGAGAAAGCCCTGACTGGAAAGGAGAGATAGGTTTTGTTCCCACAATAGTTGAGAAAATTGCCCCTTCATCGAAAGATACAATTGCTATAGTATGCGGACCACCTGTAATGATAAAATATACTTTTCCGGTACTGGCAAAACTTGGTTTTGCTGATGAAAACATATTTACAACTCTTGAAAACCGTATGAAATGCGGTATTGGAAAATGCGGCCGTTGTAATGTCGGTAAAGGTGTATGTCTGCAAGGATGGACCGGTATTCACGGTAGCCCAGCTGAAGGAATTACCTGACGAATACTGATTTTGCCCCCATCACCCCCTTCATTTCATTCAGGCCAGGCTCTAAAGAGGGGGGAATTTTCGTACATTTATGAAAGCCCGATTAAAAATCGAGTATTACCACACCTTTCGGGGGCTTTATGATTCCATAAATATTTCCTCAGGATATTCTATATCAACCAGAAACAACCCTTTTGCAGGAGCCGATGTTCCTGCCCGGCCGCGATCCTTTGCAAGAATAATTTCTTCAAATTCTTTTAGATCCATCTTATCAAAACCAATTTCAATCATTGTACCGACAATTGCCCTGACCATATTCCTGAGAAAGCGATCAGCCCTGATAGTGAAAACAAGCCTGTTATCCGATTCCTCCCATTCAGCATTATAAATCCTGCAGATATTTGATTTTGCACCTGAATGAAGCCTGCTGAAGCTTGTAAAATCATAATGATTATAAAGCAGTCGGCACGCTTCATTCATTGCTGCAAGATCAATATTGCCATGAAGATACCAACTTGAATTATCAAAAAAAGGATCTTTTATTCTTGATACATAATATTTGTAAGTCCTCGAAATGGCACTGAACCTTGCATTTGCTTCAGGAATTACCTTTTTCAGGGAATTAACTGAAATATCAGCAGGAAGATACTGATTGAGCCTGAAAATCAGGTTCCCTTTCGCCAGAAGATCAGTAAAGAAGCTGTCAAAGTGTGCACAGAAAAATAAAGCATGTACACCGGTATCTGTTCTTCCAGCACCGATCGTAGATATCTTTTCATTAAGGACTACACTTAATGCCTCATCAAGAATTTTCTGAACCGTGACTGAATTAGGCTGTATTTGCCATCCATGATAGGAAGTGCCTTTATATGAGATAAATATGAAGTATCGTGTTTTCAAGAAAGATATTTTTGTAAATATATGATTTTCTAATGCCTTTTTTTTACCACAAAGTTC
>CAVVGP010000057.1:0-3368 GCA_963747625.1 uncultured Bacteroidales bacterium
AATGACGTAGCTAAATATTTTGCCATAATTCCTGCTATAGCAACATTATTATATGCTACTTCCTCAGGAGCATCTCCTTTAGGCGCTCTCAACATCATGAAACTTACCTCTCCTGAAAGCGCTATTCTAAGTGCTGTTATTTTCAATGCGTTAGTTATCGTTGCACTTATCCCGCTAGCCTTAAGAGGAGTGAAATATCGGCCAATATCTGCCAACCGGATATTGACGCTGAATATATTAATCTATGGACTTGGCGGTATTATAGTTCCATTTATAGGAATTAAGCTTATAGATATGCTGCTTGTATCAGCACATATGATTTAAGAAAAGTGTCTGTAATAAATTTAAATATATGGCAATGAGAAAACAAACGATTATAGGCTTAAAGTTTTTAATTGTGATGACCTTTCTTACCGGAATTATTTATCCGCTGATAATGACCGGCATTGCACAATTAATTTTTCCTTCCAAAGCAAATGGGAGTATAATTGTGAAGGATGGTAAAATTATTGGTTCAGAGTTGATTGGTCAGAAATTCGACAGCAATATCTATTTCTGGGGCAGACCATCTTTCATTGGATATAATCCCATTCCATCAGGAGCTTCAAACTTTGGCCCAACCAGTGAAACATTAAAAAAACAGGTTTCCGCCAGGCTTATATTATTTGCAAAAATGAATTCAATATCAGATTTGTCGACAATTCCAAAAGAGATGATTTTTGCATCAGGAAGCGGACTTGATCCTCACATTTCACCTTTGGCAGCTCTTTTACAAGTCGACCGTATTTCAAGAATCAGGCATTTAGACAACATTCAAAGAGCACAATTGTTAAAGAAGATAGGCGATTTAACTGAAAGACCTCAGTTTTTGTTTCTGGGTGAAGAGCGAATTAATGTTTTAATCTTAAATTTAGAGCTCGACAAGATTGATAAGAATATAAAAATTATAAATAAACTCTAATATAATGAAACATTCAATCCGTACCAGATTTTCAATGGGAATGATTTTTTTATTTATAATCATTTCGGTACTGGCAGTTTTTTCAGGTTATTACCTTAATAAACTTTCAAGTAAAACAAGTGCTATCCTTAAAGAAAATTACCTGTCCATAGTCTATGCCAGGGAAATGTCGGAAGGAATAATGAATATTAATCAGGAAATTACAACCGGCTTTTTGACTCACAGGTATCCTGATAGTTTAAAGATTGAGAAAGAACTCAATTCTGTAAATCAGTCGTTAATATCTGAAAAAAACAATATTACAGAGCCGGGCGAAGACAAACTCGTTATGGGTATTGACGCGAATTATAATGAATACAGAGATTCAGTGTTACATATATTAAAATCTGCCAATACCTCTGCAGGAATGCTTTACCTGCAAAATAAGGCAGGCAGTCTTTATCAGCAGTTGTCAATTCTTTCCCAAATGAACGGGAGGGCACTTGAGGTCAAAACTGATGATGCAAAGTCCTCCTCCAAAATTGCACTGACTAAGATGACAGTCCTGGCAAGTTTCTGTTTTTTGATAGGGATGAGCTTCACTTTTAGTTTTGCATCATACTTTAACCGGAAATTCCTTCAACTTTTTTCCGGGATAAACGAGTTGGTTTCGAGTAATTTCAATCAACGTCTGTTTTTTGATGGGGATGATGAGTTTCACGAGATATCACTGGTTTTAAACGAAATGGCAGAGAAATTAAGGAAAAGCAGGCCGGAAGTGTCAGTACCTTCGCATAATGTACTGGATAAGAGTATAACAACCAATGATATTGATGAGTTGAAAAAGATGTTGTTCAGGATAAAAATCATGGAGGAAGAGGCAGCTGCACTCATCTCAAAATTTGAAAAATAGTAAGGTTATATGGATTTTGCTGACAATCGTCCTGATCCGGATGAACTTCTGGCTTCATTAAAGTTAGAAGAAGAAAAAAGCAAACGTGGCAAGCTGAAAATATTCTTTGGAATGTGTGCCGGTGTAGGCAAGACTTATACCATGCTTCAAACAGCACAAGCTGAAAAGGCAAAGGGGTGTGATGTCATTATTGGCTACTTAGAGACACACAACAGGAAGGAGACATCAGACCTGGCAGTGGGTATTGAGCTGATCCCACGAAAAGCCTGCCAGTATAAAACAACAGCTGTTTACGAAATGGACCTTGATGCAATTTTAACCAGGAAGCCACAACTGGTTCTGGTTGACGAACTTGCTCACTCGAATGCTCCTGGCAGCAGGCACGCAAAAAGGTTTCAGGATGTTTTGGAAATTCTTGATAACGGCATCAATGTTTATACTACAGTTAATGTACAACATCTTGAAAGCAGGTCTGATACAGTTGCTCAGATTACTGGTATAATTGTCCGGGAAACACTTCCGGATGAAATCTTTGAAAATGCTGATGATATTGAAGTTATTGATCTTACTCCCGATGAACTCTTGCAAAGACTTTCAGAAGGGAAGGTATATACACCGGAAAGATCAAAAGAAGCAATTGAGAGCTTTTTTCGCAAAGGTAACATTACAGCGTTGCGGGAAATGGCATTGCGTATAGTTGCTGACAGGGTAGACCGTCAGCTTCATGAATACATGCAGCTTAAACGTATCAAAGGACCATGGAAATCGGGTTTACATCTTTTGGTTGCTGTGAGTCATACTCAACAATCGGCCAAATTACTGCGATGGGCTAAAAACCTTTCTTATACAATGGGTGCAGATCTGCAGGCAATCTATGTGGAAACTTCTTACAAACCTGACAATAAAGAAAATGAACAACTGAATAAAAATATCAATCTTGCCAGACAATTGGGAATCAAATTCCGCTTTATTACTAATAATGATATGGTTAAAGCTATTGTGGATTTTGCCCAGAAAGAAAATATTACACATATTATTATTGGAAAACCAAAGGTTCGTAACCTTTTAACCCTTCTTCGCCTTGGAAATTTTGTTAACAGGCTTATTCGTTACAGCGGCAATATAGATGTTTATATATTAGGTTCAGATATTCAGGTGAAAGACAAGTTTAAAGAAAAAGTCTCATTACCGTCATTCACTTCAAATATCCGGCAGTACTTAATAGCCTCCCTTACAGTTATTATTACTTCAACGATATGTTATTACATAAAAGAATTTATTGGTTATCAGGTTGTTTCTTATGCATTATTATTCGCTGTATCTGCTTTGGCATTTTTCTTTGGTACCGGACCGATTCTTTTGTCTGCAACAATGAGCGCCCTCATTTGGGATTTCTTTTTTATACCACCAGCTTATACTCTGCACGTTGATAAACCGGAAGATATGTTGATGCTGATTATGTTTTTCATAATTGCATTGTTAAGCGGAGTTCTCACATCAAGAATACGGAGACAG
>CAVVGP010000058.1:0-12242 GCA_963747625.1 uncultured Bacteroidales bacterium
ATCCCCCATGCGCTCGAGGTCGTTATTGATCTTGATGGCGGAGGTCAGCAGGCGCAGGTCGGTGGCCATGGGTTGCTGGAGAGCCAGCAGCCGGGTGGCAAGATCGTCAATCTCGATCTCCATGCGGTTGATTTCCGCCTCGTTCTGGAGAACCCTTTGCGCCTGCTGGGGATCCTTATCCGAAAGGCAGAGAACGCTGCGGTAAACGGAGTCCTCCACCAGCGCGCTCATCTCAAGCAGACGGCTTCGCAAGTAATCTAATTCCTCAACAAAGTGGCGCAAAGGTGAACCCCCCCTTTGAAATATCGGGTCATCCGATCATCGGGTCATCGGCCATTGAAAAACGGCCGTCATACGCATCAATCTGCTTCTCGATCATCCTGCTTCCATCAACGGCTTGAACAGCCATGTTCATCCGATGGCCGGATGGGCCCGATGGCCCGATTGTACGTCTTTATCCAAACCTGCCCGTAATATAGTCTTCGGTCTCTTTCCGCGCGGGGGTCTTGAAGATCACCGCCGTCTTGTTGAACTCAATCAGCCGGCCCATCAGGAAAAAGCCCGTGAAGTCGGCGGTGCGCGCCGCCTGCTGCATATTATGCGTCACAATCACCATGGTGCAAGCGTCTTTCAGGTTGAAGAGCAACTCTTCGATTTTTGCCGTGGCGATCGGATCCAGCGCCGAGCACGGCTCATCGAGCAGCAGGACTTCCGGCTCCACTGCCAGGGCGCGGGCGATGCACAGCCGCTGTTGCTGGCCTCCGGAAAGCGCATAGGCGGACTTATGGAGTTGGTCTTTGACCTCCTCCCAAAGCGCGGCCCGCCGCAGGCTTTTCTCCACGGCTTCGGCCAGAGTGCCCTGCCGCCCATTCCATTGATGCGCAGGCCGTAGGCAATATTGTCGAAAATGGACTTGGGGAACGGGTTGGGTTTTTGGAACACCATGCCCACTCTTCGCCGCAGGCTCACCACGTCCAGCGAGAAGATGTCTTCGCCATCCAGCAGCACTTCACCTTCCGGGCGCGCCTGCGGCACGGTCTCGTACATGCGGTTAAGAACCCGCAGAAAGGTGGTCTTGCCGCAGCCGGAAGGGCCGATAAGCGCGGTAATCCGCCCGGTGGGAACCTGCAAGCCAATGGAGTGCAGCGCCTGCTTTCCCCCATAATAGAAATCCAAGCCGGTCGCGCGCATCTTGATGTCGGCCGGCCAAGGAGTTGCAACTCCTGCCGCACGCTCGGTGGGGCGGGATTCTTCAGACGTCTTCATGACCATAGTCGACACACTCGATGCAGAAGTCACGGCTCACCCGCACGCATGCCCTGCTCGAAACGATATTCCCCGGGAAACGACGAGGCGTGCCCCCACATTGGCGACCAGGACCAACGCCAAAAGAACCAGTCCCGCCGCCCAGGCTTGCCGATGCCAATCGTCATAAGGGGCAATCGCATAGGTGTAGATCATCACCGGCAACGAGGCGATGGGTTGATTCCAGCCCGAACTCCAAAAGCGATTGCTAAAGGCGGTAAAAAGCAGGGGAGCGGTTTCGCCGGCCACGCGCGCCAGCGTCAGCATGATGCCCGTCACGATGCCGCGCATGGCCGCCGGCATCACCACCGTCGCGACGGTCCTCCACTTGCTCGCCCCCAAGGCCAAGGCGCCTTCCCGCAGCATGAGCGGCACCGCGCGCAGGGACTCCTCCGTGGTGCGCACGGCAATGGGGATCATCATCACCCCCAGCGCCATGCCCCCCGCGAAGGCCGAGAAATGCTTCATGGGAAGAACGATGATCGTGTAGGCAAAGATTCCCATCACGATCGACGGCACGCCGTTCAGCAAGTCCGTGGTGTAACGCACAAAGAAAGAAAAAGTTTGGCCGCCAAATTCCGCCAGGTACATCCCTCCCAGCAAGCCGATCGGGACACCCACCAGGGAAGCCAGCAGCAGAAGCTTGCCGCTGCCCACGATGGCATTGGCCATCCCGCCGCCCGTTTCACCCACGGGCACCGGCAGCTTGGTGAAGAAAGCCCAGTTCAGCGACTTGCCGCCATACCACACCAGATAACCCATAGGGGCACTGGTGGTGCTCAATTTTCGAGCGTAGCGCCGTGCTCAGAGGCTGCGGAAAAACGTGTAGCGGCGGGTTTACCCCGCCATTCGCACGTTGCAGTAATTGATGTTGTGGCGACGTAAAGTCGCCGCTACATCGCACATCCGGGATTTTTCCGCAGCCTCTTAGCCCGGCATGTGCCGCCCTAAAGGGCGGCGCTACGCCCAAATTAGACACTACCCGGTCACGCCATGGCGCCAGGTGTACGGGCACGCCATGGCGTGCCCCTACACTTGGCGAAACGAAATTCCCCGTGCAACGACGAGGCGTGCCCCAATATTGGCGACCAGAACCAGCGCCAAAAGAACCAAGCCCGCTTCCCAGGCTTGCCGATGCCAATCGTCGTAGGGACCTGACGCGTAGGTGTAGATCATCACCGGCAATGAGGCGATGGGTTGATTCCAGCCGGAGCTCCAGAAGCGATTGGTCGCCGCGGTGAAGATCAGGGGAGCGGTTTCGCCCGCCACCCGCGCCAGCGTCAGCATGATGCCGGTCACGATTCCGCGAATCGCCGCCCGCACCACGACCGTCGCCACGGTCTTCCACTTGTGGCCCCTAAGGCCAGGGCGCCTTCGCGCAGCGTGCCCGGAACCGCACGCAGGGACTCCTCCGTGGTGCGAACCGCGATCGGTATCGTCATCACCCCCAGCGCCAGGCCGCCCGCAAACGTCGAGAAGTGCTTCATGGGAATCACGATAACCGTGTAGGCGAAGATTCCCATCACAATGGAGGGCACGCCGTTCAGCAAGTCCGTGGTGTAGCGCACGACGAAGAAAAAGTCCTGCCGCCAAACTCCGCCAAGTAGACTCCTCCCAGCAAGCCCACGGGTATGCCCAGCACGGAAGCCAGAAGCAATAGCTTGCCGCTGCCCACAATGGCGTTGGCCATCCCCCCGCCCGTTTCCCCCACAGGTACAGGCAGTTGGGTAAAGAAGGCCCAGTTCAGCGACTTGCCGCCGTACCACAGCAGGTAGCCCAGAATGAAAAATAGGGCGGAAACCGTGACCAAAGCGCACACACCGGTGAGGCTGAGCATCACCACGTTCACGGATTTGCGCCAGAAGGTTCGAAGCGACATAAGTGCAGTGGTTAGTGGCTAGCGGTTAGTGGACAGCGCACAGGTAGTGAGATGGGCAGATGGGCAGTCGGGCAGTATCGTAAAGCAACTCCAATACGCGGTTTCGAACCATCTGCCTACCTGCCCACCTGCCTATCTGCCGGCGTTCACCCTTGCGTCGCGCCCTTTTGCGTGGTCGCGATAATCACCAGGCGCGCCAGGCCGTTGATCAGAATCGTTAACAAGAACAGGACAAGCCCCATCTCTATCAAGGCTTGCACGAAACAGATCGCCCGTGGCTTCCGCGAACTGGTCGGCAATGACGGCGGCAATCGAATAGCCGGGGCAAAACAGCGAGGCGCCGACTTGGGATCGCTGCCGATCACCATGGTCACTGCCATGGTTTCCCCCAGGGCACGCGCCAAGGCAAAGGAAAATAGAGGCCATAATCCCGACGCGGGCGAACGGCACCACGACTTGCCAGGTGGATTCCCACTTGGTAGCGCCCAGCCCCAGCGCCGCTTCGCGTTGTTCCACCGGCACCGCCAGCAGTACTTCCCGCGAAACGGAGATAATGAAGGGAACAATCATGATGGCCAGCACCAGTCCCGCCGCCAACATACTGGTACCGTAAATCGGACCCTTGAAGAGGGGGAGGAGTCCCGAGGCGGTCTTGAGAAAGGGCATCACTACTTTACGCAAAATCGGGACCAGAACGAAAATTCCCAGCAGGCCGTAAATGACGCTGGGAACCGCCGCCAGGAGCTCGATCACAAAGGTCAGGTAGTTTGAAATCCTCGGCGGGGCGAGTTCGGAAAGGAAAATGGCAGCGCCAACCCCTAGAGGCACGGCTACCAGCAGCGCCAAAGCCGAGGAAACCACCGTGCCGTAAATGAACGGCAAAGCGCCGAACTCCTCGCTGACCGGATCCCAGGTTCTGCCCGGTGAAAAACGCAAACCCAAATTTGTGACGCGGTAGAGCGGAATTGATGTAGAGCGGGCAGATTACCATCACCGCCAGAAGATCTAATAGTGAATAAGAATTTAAGATCGATTTCTGAGGAGCATTAATATTTTCCTGGCCGCTTATTAAAAGGCTTTGTGACCTAATATGTTTTTCCTGACTTATTTTTAATGAATCAGAATTTATCTCCTCGATTCTTTCAAGAGCCTCCCTGATTGTAGAATCTTTTAAAACCGTTTCCAGCGATAATCTGGAATCTTGTGTATGAAATGAAATCTGATCAACGGACGTATTTCTATTACAAGGCAGTACAAAAACACTTCCTTCATATTCAAAGGTGCTTTTGGCCACATCAGTCTCATCTCCTTTTTTCTTGTATCTGACAATATCGGCTGTTCCTCCCTTTTTCCCTTCCTGGCCGTCCCATAGTGCTATTAAGATCAAAGAACTGTCGGCCACAAATTTCCCTGTCTCAAGATAATGCTGGGCCCTGTCTATTCTTTTTCCGTCGCAGGCTGTGCAGAATTTCCATTTTGCCTGCTTCAGCAATAGCTCAAATTCTTCATCAGAATCATCATCAAAGTCAGTTTTGTACTCTTCATCTTCAAAAGGCAGCGGAATAATCAGTTCGAATCTTTCTTTATAATCTTCGTTATTCCTTTTCAGGGCTAAAAAGAGATTGGCGACAAATCTGTCAGCACCCTCTGCAACCGACGAAAACAGGTAAACAGGAGAATTGGGATATTTTGTGGCCAGATCTTTAAACAAAATTTCGATCTGCAGTTTATGGTCCGGCGTAGTAATTGCATCGAGATGACCTACAACACCCACAGTAATTGGTATCTTTTCAAATCCGGTCATTTCCGTTTCTGTTAATCAGATAATTTTCAAAGGTACGAATAAGACTTAGCTAATTGCCGAAAGATAAGTGAATTTCTTCCTCTTTTGTTTTTCCTGTCAGGGCACTTACTGTTGAGATTCCAACTTCGTTTTTTTCGGGATAAATTTTTAGCACCCTCAGTAATCCTTTACCTGATCTTTCATTTGTGCCTTTCACTTTTTCATCCTGGAAATCGCTGAGGATTTCGAACACTTTCCTGGTTTTTAATGGATCGGAAGGGTCTTTTATTATTACTTCGTTTTGGAATGTGCCTTCTTTATGACCGCATAAGACCAGAATTACATTAGGGTTCTTTTTTACCAGTTTTTTGAAAACTGTCTCCGCATTGTTGCCTTTAGGTTTTCCATTATTATCTCTGCCATCCAATCCAAAAGTGTTAAGATCATCAAGCCATTTTCCGTTTCTGTTCAGATAGTCATGAGTTACAATGATAACCTTTCTCGAAGGATTTTGAGAGATTATGGTATCTGCCCATTTCAAAACTGCACTCCTCGGTGCCAGTTCGAGGTTCATAATCAGATACTTGTACTCTTTATAACTGAAGAGGCAATAATAATTATCAATTTCAGCCGGGTTATAGAATCCTCCGCTCCACCATGAGCCGGCTTTATCAAAACGCGAAACCGGGAAATATTTGTGAAGGAATTCGGTATGCCTTATACCATCATAATAATTCTTATCAGGATTTTTCATGTCATTGTCTCCGTAGACAAGTGAGTAGGGGATTCCTGCATTTTCCAGGATTTTAAAACATTTGTCACCAACTTCCCATGCATATTCCTTGTTGTTGTTGGTAATATCGCCCAGATGAACTACATATTGAATATTAAGCTGATTTTTATTCTCAACGATCCAGTCCATCTGTTTGTAAAACATGTCAGGAAATTTGGAAGAGTAGTTCTGGGTGTCGGGGAGGATAATAATCGAGAAGAAATCATCTTTACTTAAAAATGATAAACTGATCAGTGATTGTAGCAGAATGAAAATGATCAGTATGCCGGGTATTTTTGTTTTCATGCTATTTTTTTTAATTCTTAAGATTTTGTCAATCTGAACTTAACCACTCTGTGTTTAAATCTCGCCATCATTCTTATTTATTGTCGTTCTGGCGATAGCTGATAAAGACTTGTCTGCCGTTGTATTGCGAAGGCAGAAAAATACTCATAACCAGGGATAAGGTTTGCCATATTTTAAATTCTTATGCCTATAATCAGAATATCATCGGTCTGATCTTCATTATTTTCTTCCTTCCATTTCTCCAGTTCTTCATAAAGCATATCGTTTTGTTCTGACATTGTGTATTCCTGGATACTCTTTATGAAATGCTTTAATCTTGCTCTATGATATTTTTTATGATGCTTCCCGCCGAACTGATCTGAATAAGCCATCAGAGCATAAATATATTGTATCACTGGTATTGAACTGGATCCTTCTGATTTAAAAAGGCAATCACCCTCATCACTGCACTCCTCAAGGAAATTTTGAGACTGGTATTCAATAGTTCCCCTTCTGTAACATGGTACAAAGGATTTTTAATACCGGCATATTTAAGCGTATATGTACGGGTATCCAGGACACAGAGAATGATATCCATATCATCCGATAAACCTGTTCCTTCCATGTCATTTCGCAGGAACCTGTGTATTTTAGAGTACAGATGATGCAGAATATGTGACGGATCAGTCAGTTTTATTTCATTTACAGCCTGGTCAAGTATGCCATAGCCCAGAGTGCTGAGAAGAGCACCCGGTATTCCATGTCCAGTGCAATCTGCTGCTGCAAATATTATCAGATGGTCGTGTTTGCTGAAAAAATAAAAATCACCGCTTACAATATCCTTCGGCTTGAACAGGATAAAACTGTCGGGGAAGCACTCTCTTACAAAGAGATCATCCGGCAAAAAAGTTTCCTGGATATGCTGGGCATAATTATAGCTGCCTTCCACCTCCCAGATTGCTTCCTCTATCTTTTTATTCCTGACCATGACCATTTCTTCGATTGCCGGAGTCAGAGTAACAAGTTTTCTGATCTGATCATTTAATTCCCTGGTTTCATCCAGTATTTTGTGAATGCTGCTCTGAGGTTTTATTGCGTATGATAGTTTTCTTATACGGTTGGGAGAAACAGGATAAGCTACATAATCAATATCCTGAAGAAATGCCGGGATTATTTTTACAAGTTCACGGTCTTTTTCTTTTTCTGTTTCATTTAATTGGTCATAAGGGATTAAACTTGGGTGGGTTTTCTTTTTGTCATCTTTCGTCATTCCGAATGTCCATCCGTTTAGTCTCTTTTCCCAGCTCCACCTGATATGTTCAACTCTCGCCATCGTTTCAATTTCTTCCTCATTCAGGCTGAGAGCAAAAGGTTTGAAGCCTTTTTTTACCTGTCTTATCTTGTAACCTATTGATAACAGCTTTGTAGGAATGTGTGCCGCATTGTCAATATTTGAGAATTTTATTTCATCAGGCAGATCATCAAAATCTGAGAGATACTGATTTTCTGAACCGCCCTGACTGTAAAAAACAAAATTATTGTCATTTCTGCTTTGATTCCTGACCTCAGTGAGATATCTTGAATGAATTGCCCTGGCAAGTTTTTTTATCATCCCTGTGTTGATTTCTGCGACCTCTTCATATCGGATAACTTCATACCCGATCTTTTTAAGAGTCACAGGAATTAAATAATTCAGTTCAGTGAAGAACTGCTTCAGGTGCTTTATATTCTCCTTATTGAAATTATGAGAAAGCATGATCGCGTAATCCATCTGGGCAAGATTGGCTATCTCATTGTCGGTAATTATACATGTCCTGCAAAACTCTTCAAAGCGATGTACAAATAAATTCAGTTTTTTAAATTTATCAGGTATTTCTGCTGCATAGCCATACCAGAATGATTTTTCAGATTT
This sequence comes from uncultured Bacteroidales bacterium, assembly GCA_963747625.1. Taxonomy (GTDB): domain Bacteria; phylum Bacteroidota; class Bacteroidia; order Bacteroidales; family VadinHA17; genus LD21. The sequence continues at coordinate 7,937 of CAVVGP010000058.1, forward strand.
TGTCAGGGTACTGAATTCACTGCCTGAGGCAGAGGAAATTAATATACCTGATTTACTTATATTTTTATAAAGATCTTCAGCTAACGGATTTATAAATAGTTTATTAAATTCCTTCCTGTCAGGGAATGTATCCTGAATTAACAGATTGTCTGAACCGGATGTATTCATTGACATCATTTTGAATCCTGTTTTAAGACCGGACAATTCATGAACTTAAATCACTCATTTAAAAATTCCGGAAAGTCAATAATCCATTTCTGACTCGATATATTCAAATGGAAATTTAACGATCCTTGACATCTCTTTTCCCACCTCAAGCATATCGCCATCTTCTTTTTCATAATGCCATTTCACGATTATGTTGATTCCTTTCAGTCGTAGTCCGGCTAAGACTTTACAGATATCGAGTATTAATTTACCTGATGATGAATTGAAATATTCAAAATTGAAATTAAATATCACGGGATCTTTATTGTATTCCGGGCTATCAAGGTACAGGCTGAAATCTTTAAGCCATGAAAGGATCTGATCGTAAAACTCCCTGACATCTGCAGGTCTTGACTCGCCTTCAATAAGGTAGATTTTTTTTTCATGATCGAGTACCACCTTTGGTGAACTTGATGTCTTTTCAATAATCAACTTTCTCATGATATTTTTGTTTAATGAGATTTCTATTTCAAAATAAAAATAACCTTTAACAAGAGGATGAAATGAATAACTTATTTTGTTTTCTGATTTTAAAATCATATATATAAAACCAAGACCGGCTCCGTTGTCATCAGACCTGGATTCCCTGTTTATCTTATGTTCATACAATGCCTTCAATGCTGCCTCATCCATATCATTTACCTTTTCAATTCTTTTTTCGAGACAATCCTTCGCGCTGGCGGCAATAATATTCCCGGCATCAATAAATATTTTATCATTTTCCATCCTGACAGAAATATTGGGATTCTTTCCCTTCTCAGCCGATACCAGTATTATCTGGTATTTATAAATATTTTCAAGACACTCAACAACAATGCCATAAACCCTTTTGCGGGTAGTAGTGTTCAAAGCTCTGAACTCTTTTCCCGAACTGAGATTTTTTAATAGAACTTCTATTATCTTAAAATCCACCGGACCATTATAATCAAGAAGAATTCCTGATTTAGACATATAGTTAATATTAACAGAATGCACAGAAAACAGACATTTTCCTCTGAACAGCCAGAATTATTTTATTATTCTGATACGAAAGAAATGTTTTTCTAAATGCATAAATATTACTAACTTGAATTGCTTTTAGCAAAGATATATTTTATTCAATTAAGATTCTAAAGAATTTAAAATCGATGATTGAACCAATATTACGTGCACTTATCCAGTTATTTGCCCTAATTACCGATGTCCGCGACATCACTGAAATTTCGACGAGGGAAAGAGAAATTGTAAGGTTATTTTTATCACGGCAGTTAAATACCGAACTGGTGAACATTTATATGACGATGTTTGATGATTATCTTGTTCAATATCATTCGGAAAAGATTGACAGAGGAAGTATAAAAGACAAGAAACGGACTTCTCTTACTGTGATCAAAATTTTAGGGATATGCGAAAAGATAAATGAAGAATTACAGCAAAAGCAAAAATTATACGTACTGGTTCAGCTTATGGATTTTATTTTATTTGGAGGTGAGATAACCGATAAAGAGCTGGAATTTCTTGAAACAGTTTCGACAGCACTGAATATACCACAGCAGGAATTCCGGAACATTAGAAGCTTCATATTGAATTCCGTAAGTGAAATCCCTGAAAAAAGCTGTGTTATGATTATTGATTCCAATGATGATTATGAGAATATCGGAGTCAAACATCTGTACAGGGAAAATTTCAAAAACACGGTTTTCCTTCTTCGCATTCAAAGCTCAAATACATATATTTTAAAATATTCAGGGAAAGAGGATCTTTTTTTAAACGGCCAGAATATTTCTCCAAGGCAGACTTATACTTTTGAACACGGTTCAACTATCAGGGACTCCGGAACTAATACAATTTATTACAATGATGTCTCAAGTGTTTTCACCGAGGAGACATTTAAAGTTAAGATATTAATTGAAGCTATCGGATGTTTCCCTTAAGTTTAAGAAAGGTGATTTTGGGATTCAGAACTTCAATTTTCAGGAGGAATCAGGCAATCTTGTAGGTATTTTAGGCGGCAGCGGCGTTGGCAAGACAACCCTGTTAAATGTTTTAAGCGGCATTACAAGGCCTCAGAAAGGAACAATATTGATAAACGGGTATAATCTTTACTCTGAGGAAGATAAGATCCATCTGAAAGGAGTTATTGGTTTTGTTCCACAGGATGATCTGCTGATTGAAGAACTTACAGTTTATCAGAATCTTTATTACAGTGCAAAAATGTGCCTGGATAATCTTACTGAAAGTAAACTTGTTGAGGTGGTAAATAAGACCCTGTCGGAGCTTGACCTTGATGAGATAAGAGATCTGAAAGTGGGAAACACGCTTAATAAAGTTATAAGCGGCGGTCAAAGAAAAAGACTGAATATTGCTCTTGAATTAATTCGTGAGCCTACAATCCTTTTTGTGGATGAGCCTACATCGGGACTTTCCTCAGTTGACTCTGAAATAGTGATGAATCTGCTTAAAGAACAGACTTACAGGGGAAAACTCGTTATAATAAATATTCATCAGCCTGGTTCTGACATTTACAAGATGTTCGATAAAATTATGATAATCGATAAAGGAGGATACCAGATATTTTATGGAAACCCTTCAGAAGCCATAATATACTTTAAAACAAGGGCTAATTATGCAAATGCAAATGAAGATCAATGCGTTGCATGTGGAAATATAAACTCTGACCAGTTACTTCAGATAATAGAAGCTAAAGTCATCGATGAGAATGGAAAACATACCCATCTGAGAAAAGTGTCCCCACAGGAATGGGCCGAGATTTTCCGGCAAAATGCTGAAAAACAAAATTCAAAAGTCTTTGAGACTGAAAGAAAAATTCCTGAAAATTTCTACAGTATCCCAGGACTTTTAAAACAATCAAAGATTTTTTTCATCCGTGATTTCTTATCCAAGCTGGCGAACAGGCAATATGTAATGATCAGCATTCTGGGCGCTCCCCTGCTGGCTTTTCTCCTGGCATTTTTTTACAAAATATGCTGAAGGTTCCGGCTATATTTTCAGTGAAAACGAAAACCTTCCGGCGTATCTTTTTATGTGCGTAATAACTTCACTTTTCCTCGGATTAATAATCAGTGCGGAAGAGATTGTAAAAGACAGAAAAATATTGAAGCGAGAATCATTTCTGAACCTCAGCTGGTTCAGTTATCTGAATTCTAAAGTAATGATAATGTTTTTAATATCAGCAATTCAGACAATCTCTTTTATTCTGATCGGTAATAGTATCCTTGAAATAAAAGGTATGACCATATCATACTGGGTTGTCTTGTTTACAACGTCATGTCTTGCAAATATGCTTGGATTAAATATTTCATCGGCATTCACCTCGGTAATAACAATTTATATATTGATTCCTTTCATTCTTATTCCGCAGCTGCTGTTCAGCGGTGTTATTGTGCCATTCGACAGATTGCATAAAAGCAATATTGCTTCTGATGAATATGTTCCAGTTATCGGGGAACTGATGCCGGCACGATGGTCTTTTGAAGCGTTGGCTGTCGAACAATTTAAAAACAATGAATATGAAAAGAATTTTTTCAGGTACGATATGGAAATAAGCCAGTATGACTGGTATTCAATATTCCTTATAGATAAACTTAAAACCGATCTGTGGGAGTGCCGGATCTATAAAGACAGCTCCGACTACAGACAAATGGTTAATAATAATTTTTATAAACTTAATTTTTACATAGAAAAGCTAAATACCCTGGCCGATTTTGGTCCAGTCCCAATAAACCTGAAAACATCACTCAATTTAGAAAATTTTAATCCCGGAGCAGCAACAGAGACAATGAAATATCTTGACAGTCTGGCCGGAGAATTGCATAAAGTTCGAAACAGGTACTTCAATCAGAGAGATTCTGTTAACAAATCAATAGAAAAGAAAATTGGCAGGGATGCATTTATGGCAATGAAAGCGGATTATTTCAATACTAGACTTGATGATAATATTAATAACAGATTAAGAGTTTATAAATCAGTAGAGACAGATAAACGCATAATTCAGAAATATGAACCGGGCTTTATGAAACCACTTTCAAAATATGGCCGCGCACATTTTTATGCTCCTTATAAGGTGACAGGGAATATTAAAATCGATACTTACTGGTTT
>CAVVGP010000059.1:0-7917 GCA_963747625.1 uncultured Bacteroidales bacterium
AAATGCTGCACCTACAGCGCCTACTGCACCAATAGTTGGCACAATAACTCAGCCTTCTTCATGCGCTGATCCAACAGGAACCGTAGTGTTAAACGGATTGCCTGCAACAGGAACCTGGACTATTAACCCTGGTGCAATAACCGGAACAGGGACCAGTACAACCATGACGAACCTTTCACCGGGCACTTATCAATTTAATATTACCACTGCCGCCGGATGCATATCATTGCCTTCGACAAATGTTGTGATAATTTCACCACCGGGAACTCCGGCCGCTCCGGGGATAGGCATGATTACCCAACCTTATTCATGTTCTGATATAACCGGAACTGTTGTACTAAATGGCCTGCCGGCTACAGAAACATGGACTGTTAATCCTGGTTCAATAACTGGAACAGGGACAACAGCAACAATCACAAACCTCGTACCGGGAAGTTATAACTTTGTGGTTACTATAGCCTCAGGATGTACTTCACTGCCATCATCCTCAGTCGTCATTCAAATTCCTTCAGGAATTCCGGCCTCACCTGTGATTGGCACCGTCATTCAGCCGACATGTTCAGTACCAACAGGGAGTATAATTTTGACAGGCTTACCTGACGGCAACTGGACCCTCAATCCGGGAGCAATAACCGGTACCGGCGCAAGCACAACAATATCAGGGCTTTCAACAGGTACTTACAACTATACAGTCACCAATGATGTCGGATGTACTTCACCTGTTTCAGAAAATGTGACTATTTTTGCATTTCCGGGAGCACCGACAGTTCCGGTAATTGGAACTGTAACTCAACCTACGTGTGCGGATGCATACGGGTATATTATATTGAATGGTCTGCCTTCAGAAAACTGGACCATCAACCCCGGAGCAATTACCGGATCAGGAGGAAGCACAACTATTTCAGGACTTACAGCCGGCACTTATAACTTTACAGTAATAAATTCAATAGGTTGTGTATCTCCTGTATCTTCAGATGTTATTATCACTGCATATCCCGGAGCACCGGTTGCTCCGACTGTAGACTCTGTTGCCCAACCAACCTGTACCAGGGCCACCGGAAGTGTATATTTAAATAGCTTACCTGCCGGTGTCTGGGCTGTTAATCCGGGAGCAACTACAGGAACCGGGGCAAGTACAACGATCACAGGACTTACTGCCGGTACCTATAATTTTACAGTTACAAATGATGCTGGTTGTATATCGCCTGGCTCAGCCAGCGTTATTCTTAATTCACCGCAGGCAGAATTAGCCCCACCATCAGCCGATATATCTAATTATAATGGATTTAACATAAGTTGTTATGGCAAATCAGATGGATTCATAAACATAACTCCTTCGGGTGATTTTGGCCCATATACATTCAATTGGAGTGGCCCTGACAGCCTCTCAAAATCAACTCAGAATATTTCAGATCTCAAAGCTGGCAAATACGTAGTATCAATCACTGATATTAATTCGTGTATCTCAACTGCAACATATGATCTGAAGGAGCCCCAGCAACTAAACATGACAATTGACAAGTCAATGAGCTCAGATGGAGAATATAATATAAATTGCGCCGGAGCAAATACCGGATCTGCAAATGTTACTCCGGTCAATAATGTAGGGGCAGTCACAGCCTTATGGAGTGACGGGTACTCGGGCATGGACAGAACAAACATATTACCCGGAGTTTATAAAATAATACTGACAGATTCTAATAATTGCAATGCCGATACTACAATAACTCTTACATCTCCGGATTCAATTAAGGTTACTGCCAAAATTACTGAGCCATTCTGTCCAAACAATTCAGATGGAGAAATTCAGCTTAGTGTAACGGGTGGTATACCCGGTTCTGATTACTCATATAAATGGTCAAATAAATCTACAAGTAAAGATCTTTTAAATATTAATCAAGGTCTTTATATAGTGACCGTTGGTGACTTGAACGGATGTTCAGTGGCTGACTCCATCCAGGTTAATTCACAAAACGAAGTATGCCTGATTATTCCAAACGCTTTTTCTCCAAACGGGGATCTGATTAATGATGTATGGAATATTGGTCATATCGAGGAGTATCCTCTTGCTGAAGTAATAATATTCAACAACTGGGGGGTAACAGTCTGGAGATCTGAACAAGGCTATCCTCATCCATGGGATGGAACCAGTAATGGGATAATGCTTCCTGTTGATTCCTATTTCTATATTATCAATCTGCATAATGGATCAAAGCCAATAGCAGGAAGTGTAACAATAATCAAGTAGCGATAAATATATTAATGGTTATGAAAAAGCTGGTTTATATTATATTTTTTGTGATTATTGAACAAATATCATTCGGTCAGCAACTGCCATTATATAGTCAGTATATTTATAATAAATTTCTTATTAATCCGGCTGTTGCAGGAAGTGATGGTTATACAACTATTAATCTGACCGCACGTAAACAGTGGTTAGGACTTTCCGGTTCTCCCCAGACATTCTCTTTCAGTTTCCAGACGAGGTTTTTGAAAAGGAGAGCAATGGTGAAAACGACAAAAAACAACAAGACAGTTTTCAGGCCGGAGAATGATGCAAGAGTCGGAATGGGAGCATCTGTTTTCAGTTATCAGAGCGGACTCATTCAGAGAACCGGATTCCAGTTTGCATATGCCTATCACCTCTGGCTGCACAAAATGACTCAACTATCTTTTGGCCTTTCCTTTAATGGTACTTATTTTAGAATTAATGCAAAGCAAATGACACTGGAAGATCAAAATGATCCTTTGCTTTATGATAATCTTCAGCGTGGAATATTTATCCCTGATGCTGCATTTGGAATATATCTCCTTAACCATCAGTACAATGTCGGCATTTCGGTGGATCAATTAATGGGAGCAGCGGCAAAAATAGGAAATAGTGCGTACTCTGATTATACACTTTACAGACATTATTACGTTTTCGCCTCTTACAGCTTTGAACGGGGAAAAAATGTAGAAATCAGACCTTCAATATTAATGATGATGTCTGAACAACAAAATCCTGTAGTAAATCCACTGGTAGAATTCGGATTAAATTATATTTATAATCAAACTTTCTGGGCAGGGTTGTCTTACAGAACCAGTGGAGCGATAATAGGCAACATAGGATTCAAGTATAAAAAGATGTTTATCGGATATTCAGTCGATTTTACTCTTCAGGAAATCCAAACTATTACCTACGGGACTCATGAAATAAACATCGCCTGGAAATTTGGTGACAGCGCCAGAAGATACAGATGGTTGGATAGATACTAAAATTAAATACTCTCTTTGCCAGGAATTATCCTGCTTTGTTAGCAATGAAATTGTTTTAAGAATAAGGCAAAGTAAATAGGATAACAGGATTCCTCCGAAACGTCTTTCTTATAAGTGTAATAAAAGGATAAACCACCCTGCAGAATAAAGACAAAGTTCTGTTGTGGAAAAAACTTCGCCTCTTTTGAGTATTGATTTATTTAGAATGTCAGAATTTTTTCTCAGGAGTCAATATTACTGACATGAGTTTAGTGTCATCGGAACTTGAATAGCTGTGAGATTCGCCATTCTTTGCTATGACTTTTTCACTGATCAGCTGAATGTTATACTCTCCCGGTTCTGAAACATAAATCGATCCCATATATGAATCAGCCCTGAAATTCGGGTATTGAACATCTTTTGAATATCGAACGACTTTATTGGAGGATGGATTCACCTCCAGCTGATTATCCAAAAGGCTTATCCTGACTGAACTTGGAAAGTTGAGTCGCGAAGTGTCTTTTGTTGAACTTGAAAGCCAGACCTTAAATCGTCCTGGTTCTGAAATAACTATATTCCAGTCTGCAGTATTGTTCGATGGATTTTTTGCATCAGTATAACATGCTGCTTTGTCGAATACCAATGAGATAGATCCGTCTTTCCCCTGTAAAATCCTGTTTTCTGCAGGCTTTTTATCAGTTGTGCTTTCTCTGTTGCTGCATGACCAGCCTGCGATTAAAATCAGGCTGATAAAACTTATTAATAGACTTTTCCTTTTATTCATAATATTCTATAAATATGTTCTGAAACCTTGATAAATATAGAACTATTTAATAAGTCCACAGTATCGTTTTTGACCAAAACAGGCAAGATTTTGACTAAATGGCTAAAAGACAATTTTAATATATTATTACTTTATATATTATCCTGTAAACTAAAGGATAAAGCTATTTAATTGAGGGATGGTCAGGGTTTTAAAACTATTCAAATCGATGTGAAATGTCCTTATCCTGACAGTAAAAATTAGTATGAAGGAACAGATAATAAACAAAATAATAAAAGGCAGATCTTCAATGATTACTTATCAATCCACTTTTTGAATTCTGCAACTTTTTCGCGACTTACAACAAACAAATCACTTTTCTCCTTTTCTTTCAGGGTCAGCTGCAACCTGCTGGACGAATAACTATACATAAGTGAAATAGCCTCTATATTGACAATACATTCGCGGTTAATTCTGAAAAATTTCCGTGGATCGAGCATTGTCTGCAACTGATCAAGAGAATAGTCAACTCCATAGTCTTTGCCTTTAATATCACTAAGAAATACACTTCTCTCATTAATATAAAAATGGCTGATTTCTACTGCAGGTACCGATCTGAATTTATCTCCAATTTTAATTAAAAACCTCGATTTGTATTGATTCCTGAACTCATACATGAGCTGCCTGAAATCTCTTTTGAAGGGATCATTGTCAGCATAAATTTTTTTGAATTTGGTCAGAGCTGCTTTGAGTAACCCTTCATCTATTGGCTTTAAGAGATAATCGACACTGTTAACCTTGAAGGCTTTGAGGGTATACTCATCGTAAGCAGTAGTAAAAATAACAGGGATATCCACACTTGTCGTTTCAAATATTTCAAAACATAGTCCATCATCCAGCTGTATGTCCATAAGTATCAGATCAGGCTGCGGTTTTTCCTGAAGCCTGTTTATTGTTTGTTCGACAGTCTCGATAACCTCCAGTATGGTTATCGATTTATCTATTTTCATTAGTAACCTGATAAGTTTCTCAGCAGCAGGTTTTTCATTTTCAACTATAAGAATATTCATTTTATTAATGGAATTTTGACAATAAAATCAGAAGAAGTTTCATTAATAATAAGTGCTTTCTTAGTTATAAGGTTCACACGCTGAGCAAGATTCCTGAGTCCTATCTGAGTAGATTTCAATTGCACAGCCATTCTCTGAAGATTGTTGCTGACTACAATATAATTATTTTCAGGATATATTAAAATCTTCAAAGGGTTCTCTCTTGTAGCCTTGTTATGTTTAATGGCGTTTTCGACAAGTATCTGCAGTGAAACAGGCAAAAGTTCAGAATTATCATTTTCATCGACTCTTATTTCGAGCTGAATCTTCCCGTCATCCCGTATCTGATGCAGAAAGAAATAGTCCTTTATGAATGCTAATTCAACATCCAAAGGGACTTTGTCCCTGGAGCTGTTTTCCAGGATATAACGATAAATTGATGACAACCTGTTAGTGAATTCCTCAGCAACCTCCGGCTGTGTCGCAATCAGTGCTGAAAGTGTATTCAGACTATTAAAAAGGAAATGAGGATTTACCTGATTCTTTAATGTCTCATTCTGAAAAATAAGATTTTCTTCTCTTAGTTTTTGTTCTCTCTTTAAAGAAGCCTGCCATAGTAAAACAATAAATATTATAGCCCCTACAGATAATCCGGAAATGGTTGATTTGAACCAGTTACGGATGCCAAAATGAAAAAAATTATAAAATACTTTTGAAAGATCTTGTCCTGAAGACCATAATCCTGCATATTGCAACAGTATAAAGATGATCATTGAAATCATCAGACAACCGGCTATAAAGATTAAAAACCGGAAAATTACGATACGGGTAATCTCCCCCGGACTTCTGTCAAAGTTCAAATCATTGAATAACCTTGCTCCTAAATATATGAAGACTTCAAGTTGTAAAAACAGCATAATAAAGATACTTACAGGGAAGGACCCGGGAATAGTGCCATATTTGCCGGTCATACCGATAATAAAAGTCACCATCAGTGAAAAAACAAGAAAAGTGATATGTGAAACAGGTTTCCGCAGATTGAGAACATTAAAGGGGACGGGTGTCTTCATAACATCAAATTTAATGATTACTTACTGAATTTTCTTTATTTCCAGTTCTCTGATGGTTTTCACAAGAAATTTATCTTTCATTCCTTTTGCTTCGATCTCCTGGATAGTTCCGCTGTACATATCAGCGTGTTCAATATTCCTCGTTTTGAGTGATACAAGGATAGATCCCCAGTATTGCTCAGTTCCCTTAGTCTTGATCATGTCCATGCTTAATTCTAACATATTGTCAATAGCATTGAAATCAATAACGGCGCATAATTGGCCATTAATTTCAGTTATACCTCTCCAGCATAATGATATTTTATTATGAGAATAGTTCCCGATGTCAGCCATTTTAAACTGCCCTTTTATATCCGGTATGATATAAGGCACATTAAGTTTCAGCGAGTCGAAGTATTTCCATGCAAAAACATCTGCCGACATCATATCCCATATAAGGTTTCGTGAATAAACGTTATCAGGAGATGATGGAAAACTCTTAAATGATTTCTCTTCCATCATTTTTTCCGAAGGAATATATTTGAAGTTTTCCATATAAGTTTGTTTCGTTCCTGTGGGAAAAGGTTCTGAAAAATCTTTTGAAGTCGAAATATAAACATTATTCCACATCGAGCTATCTCCGGGCAACCCGCTGGTATAATCTCCCGAAACCATTATTTTACCGGTGAAATTCCCATACAGATCACGGTTGGTATAAACAGCAGTCATCCTGTATTTTTGAATTGTCTTTTTCATTTGCACTTTCGGCAATTCGCTCAGGTATTTTTTTATAAATGACTTTTCGCTCTGACCTTTAGTTACGGATGAAATAATAATAAGCAAGCCTGTCATTATTCCGGCATAAAATGAATTCAGTTTGTTTTTCATTGTCTTGGTTTTTAAGTTAATGTATATTTTACATCAAAATAAAACCAATACAGCAAAGAATAAAAATATAATATGCGGAACGGTCATAACGGATACCTGAATGGCAAAAAACAATGGTTGAACCGGAATGCAAATTCAAATCTGGCATATATTATATAACCGGCATATATCAATGCAATTTCCATCATTTAACCATTTTTATCAATGTATTTTTTCCGATTTAACCAATTATTTGGGTTATTTCGTATATAGGTCCGTATCCGATCTAAATCATTATCGGAACGTATAATATGATCATAAAAACGTGGTTGCCATACTCCTTCCAGATTTGATTTTCTTAATTCGTTAATTCGCCGTGCAGAGAATGATTTAAAAGCACGTACAAATTCAGACAATCCATGGATTTGTTTATTACAGATATTGTTTTGTATAAAAATAATACCATGAATATGATTTGGCATGACTATGAATTCGTCCAGAATAATATTCAAATAATGATTTGGCAGATCGAACCAACAATCTGATATGATTTTTCCTTCATCAGTTAGTTTAATTCTGGCATTATTTTTATGAAAATCATGCCTGTAACGATAATCTGCAATATTTTTATTATTGACGTCCATTTTATTATTTGAGGTAGAGACAGGTCTGAGACCTGCCTCTACCTCAATATCACCAAAATAGCATATATGATTTTTAGTGCATATCGTAATAAAATATGCCCCATTACGTGTATAATCGTAACCAGGTAGTCGCGCGGTTTGTACACGATATTTATTCCTGTATTTTTCAGACATACATTTTTCCTGAAAGCGAGACTGACCAAAATATTAAACCAAAGGGACAATTCAAAATTTCTATTTGCCCGTAGAGACGCCCAAATTGGGCTTCTCTAACGGATTTTTATTTATTGTATTTGAATTTAAAAAAT
>CAVVGP010000060.1:0-6506 GCA_963747625.1 uncultured Bacteroidales bacterium
CATCTTTTTCAGAAGGGTCGCCGCAGATTATCAAAGAATCAATGGCATGCAACTGCCCAATTGTATCTACAGATGTCGGAGACGTCCGTGATGTAATTGGAGAGACAGAAGGGTGTTATATTTGCAGTTATGATCCTAAAGATGTAGCAGATAAAATAAAACTGGCACTTACATATTCCGAGGAAAAGGGACGTACTAATGGTCGTAAGCGAATCATTGAACTAGGACTTGGTTCAGATAAAATAGCAAAAAGAATTAATTCTGTTTATCAGAATGTTCTTAAGAACAGTAATGACTAAAAAGATAGTTTGGTTGCAAAACAATTTTCAAGGAGATTAGCAGATTAAAAATATATCTTTTTAAAACATGCTGGTAATAATTGATTTTGGGATGGGGAATCTTCGCTCAGTTTATAACAAAATGAAGCGATTAAACTGTAATGTTAAGATAAGCAGGAATTCTGAGGAGATTAAATCAGCTGATAAACTCATTCTTCCCGGTGTGGGAAATTTTGCGATCGGGATAAAAAGGCTTAAAGAACGAAACCAAATTGATCTTATAAGGCAAAAAGTCATTAAGGGAAAGACCCCAATACTTGGTATTTGTCTGGGAATGCAGCTTCTTTCAATGTTAAGTGAAGAAGGAGAATCCGAAGGACTAGGCTTAATTGATGCAAAAACTGTTCATTTTCGTATACCGGAAGTTCTGAAATATAAACTTAAAGTGCCTCATATTGGTTGGAATACCGTAAAGATCGGGAGTAATAGCGTTTTGATGAAAAACATTCCGAATAATGCACTATTTTATTTTGTGCATAGTTATCATTATGTTGCTGAGAATCCTGACTTTATTACTGGAATTACATATTATGGTTATGAATTCATTTCTCTTGTTGAGAAGGGAAATATTTTTGGCACCCAGTTCCATCCGGAAAAAAGCCAGGATGCAGGAATGCAATTACTTAAAAATTTTGTTTCATATTAATTTTTGTTGCATCTCATTAATAAAACATGTTCCGTCCCCGTGTAATTCCTGTATTATTGTTGCAAAACCAAGGACTGGTAAAATCGGTCAAATTTAAAAACCACCGGTATATTGGCGAACCTATAAATGCAGTAAAACTGTTTAATGATCTTAGAGCTGATGAACTTGTCTTTCTGGATATAAACGCCAGCAACGAAGGACGAAGAATCTCGCTTGACTTTGTTGAAAAAGTGGGTGACGAATGCAATATGCCTTTTGCCGTTGGAGGGGGAATACGTACTTTGAATGATATTAAGGAAATATTAAATGCAGGAGCTGAAAAAGTAGTCATTAATACTTCTGCTGGCAAAAATCCTGAATTTGTACGGGAAGCCGCTATGGAATTCGGCGGTTCAACTATTGTTGTATGCATGGATGTGAAGAAAAAAAAATTCAGGAAAGAGACAACATATATTTATTCAGGAAAAAAGGCTACGGGATATGAACCCGTTGATTTTGCATGTCTGATGCAAGAAAAAGGTGCAGGGGAACTGATAATTCAAAGCATTGAGTATGATGGCACTATGTCAGGTTATAATCTTGACCTTATTAAACGGATTAGCAACGAATTGACTATTCCCGTAGTTGCCTGTTCCGGGGCGGGTGTATTAGCTCATCTGGCTTCTGCTTATTATGACGCTAATGCCTCAGCCCTTGCAGCAGGTAGTATGTTTGTTTTCCATGGTCCACGCAGGGCCGTATTAATTAATTACCCTGATCAGGAACAATTGGGATCAATTTTTAGAATGACAAAATGATTATTAATAAGAAAATTTGTACTATAGGTGTATGGGATGAAACTATCCCAGGGATTACCTTCGATGAAAATGGGATCTCAAATTATTATCGTTTAATGGTAAAATTAATGGAAGCTTATCCTAGGGGAGAAAAGGGAGGCAAAGTATGGAACAATCTTACTGGGAAAATTATTTCTTCAGGGAAAGGTAAAAGATATGACTGTATTATAGGATTAAGTGGAGGTACAGATAGTTCCTATTTATTGTGGCTGGCCAAGGAATATGGTTTAAGGCCTCTGGCAGTTAACCTCGATAATGGTTGGAACAGTGATATTTCTGTGAAAAATATTAAAAGGATGACTCAGGCACTCAATATTGATCTGGAAACATATGTGATCAATTATGAGGAGATCAAAGATCTTAACCGTTGTTATATGAAAGCCGGTTTACCCTGGGTGGACATTCCAACAGATCTTGCAATTAAGGCAGTCTTATACAAAATTGCTGGTCGCGAGAATATTAAGTATATTCTTAGAGGGAACGATTTTAGAAGCGAAGGTACACAACCAAGGGAATGGACATATGGTGATGGCAGGCAATTGAATTATATTCATAAAAAATTTGGTAATGGGAAATTAAAAACCTTTCCAAACTACACAATTCCAGATTTGATTTATTATAGCATGATAAAGAAAATAAAAAGTATCTATCCTTTCTATTATCTTGAGTATAGCAAGAGAACTGCACAGGAATTCCTTCAGGAGAAATTTGGATGGGAGTATTATGGAGGGCACCATTATGAAAACCTGTTTACCCGTTTTGTAATTTCTCATTGGTTATATGAGAAATTCGGAATCGATAAACGAAAGATAACCCTTAGTGCACAAGTCATTATGGGAGAGATAAGCCGGGCAGATGCACTTAAAATTTTGTCTACTAAACCTTATAACGAAAATGAAAAGATCTTATTGATAGAATATGTTCAGAAAAAGCTTGATTTTGAAGCATCAGAATTTGAATCAATTTTAAAATCGCCAAATAAATTTTTTTTAGACTATCCGTCTAACTATAAAATAATAGAGAAATCAAGTTATCTTTCAAAATCAATTCTCAATCGGATATTCTTACATAAACCACAATCTCTGTTTCAGGCAGAAATGCGGAAAGAAAATATTTAATCTGCATGAAAGTTCTTTTTTATTTTGGTCATCCAGCACAATATTTGTTTCTAAAGAATCCGATAAATCTTCTCAGGAAAAATGGAGTTGTTTGCGAGATAATTATAAAATCAAAAGATGTCCTTGAATCATTACTTATTGAAAATAAGGAGCCTTATAAAAATATTCTTCCAGAGGGTCGGTCATCCGGTAAAATTGGTATAATTCATGGCTTAATTAAGAGAGATATCCGGTTATTTAAAATGGTAAGAGACAAGCATTTTGACCTTTTTATAGGTACAGATCCAAGTCTTGCGCATATTGGCTTTCTGAAAATGGTCCCGGTTATTACAGTACTTGAAGATGATATACAGGTTATCCCCAGACTTGCCAGAATTACATTCCCTTTTACCTCGCTTATTCTTACACCTAAAGAATGCAAAACAGGTAATTATGAAAAAAAGACTATTCACTATAATGGGTATATGAAGCTGGCCTATCTTCACCCCAAATGGTTTTTTAAAAAGGCTGCAAAATTCAGGCAGCCTTATTTTTTGATAAGCAGTCTCAAGTCTGAATGCTTATCACGATTCAGGAATTTTTGGATTTAACATTCAGATTTTGCATAAAATAGTATCAGTTTTACAGGCTAAAGGATCGGTTTATTTATCATCTGAGGATACTCTTGATGAATCATTAAAACCTTTTGAGCTAAAGATCAACCCAGCTGAGATGCAGGATGTTTTGGCTGACTCATCTATGTTAATAAGTGATAGTCAGTCAATGACCATGGAAGCTGCCATGTTAGGTGTTCCTTCAATACGTTTTAGTGATTTTGCAGGGAGGATAAGCGTTCTTGAAGAGCTTGAACATGTTTATAACCTGACCTTTGGCATCCCGACAAGATCACCTGAAAGATTTTTTGATAAGATTGATGAACTTTTATCTCTGCCTGATCTTAAAAAGTGTTTCAAAGTCGCCGGCAAAAAATGCTTAGGACGATAAAATTGATGTAACAGCTTTTCTTGTCTGGTTTGTTGAAAATTATCCGGGAAGTGTTAGGATCATGAGACAGAACCCGGATTATCAGGAGAGGTTTAGGTAATCAGTAATCAGTAAACAGTAATCAGTAAATCAGAAACCAGGGATCAGAAATCAGAAATCAGGAAGCAGGGATCAGAAATCAGAAATCAGTAAACAGGGATCAGAAATCAGAAATCAGGAAGCAGGGATCAGATGAGCTGTTTTTTTTCTCTGACTGAAACCATGTCCTGATCACTGATCCCTGATCACTGTTCCCTGTTATAAACCCTGCTTCAAATAAAAAACTGCCGTCAGTTCAGAATGTTAAAACCTACTGGTTCCCTATTCACTCTTCCGCTTTGTTAAATTCAATTGAATTACGTAAATTGCGTTACGTAAATTACGTATTATGAAAAACAAAATCAACAATCCCTTTGTTACCGGGGGGTATATTGGACCTGATTATTTCTGTGACCGGCAAAGTGAAACAGATCTGCTGTTGAGAGCTATCTCCTCAAAAAGAAATTTGACTCTGATCTCACTGAGAAGAATGGGTAAAACCGGTCTGTTGAAACATGTGAAACATCATCTCGGCCATTTACCGAAAGGATCAGGAAAAGAACGGAAGCCTGTTGCTGTAGTTTATGTGGATCTGATGCCTACCATGAATGGTAATGATATGATGAATACCATATCATCAGCTTTATTGCATCTGAAACAGGATGAAAAGAGCTTTCTCGGGAAAGTACTTGCCATCCTGGCTACATTGCGGCCAAAAATCTCTTATGATAATCTGACTGGCCAACCAACTGTGGAACTTAAAATTGATACACCTTCCGATATTCAATTCGGATTTGATCATTTATTGCGTTTCATCTCGGAAATAAAACAAGATATGGTTTTTATGTTTGATGAATTCCAGCAAATAAGCCAATATCCCGAAAAAAATATGGAGAACCTGCTGAGAACCATTATCCAATCTTACCCCACAATACCTTTCATTTTTTCAGGAAGCAGTAAACATATGCTTGAACCTATGTTTTCAGCTGCCGGCAGACCTTTTTATCAGAGCACTGAACTCATGTATCTCGATAAAATACCTGCAGCCGATTACAGTAAGTTTATTGTTGCAAAGTTTGAATCTGCAGGGAAAAAGATAGATGAAGAAGCCATATCCAGAATATTTACCTGGACCAGGTTACACACTTTTTATGTTCAGGATGTTTGTAATCTGTTGTTTGAAGCTGATCGTAAAGTAATTGATCAGGATCTTATAAGTCAGGTTTTTCATCGTGTTCTGACTTCATATGAACCGTTATTTGCCAGCTACCGAAACCTCATTCCGGGTCATCAGTTCAGACTTTTGCAAGCAATTGCTGTCGAAGACGGGATCGCACAGCCAACATCCGGAGCTTTCATAAAAGATCATATGCTTACCAGTGCCAGTTCGGTTGCTGCTTCACTAAAATCGCTTTCCGAAAAAGAAATGATCGTTCAAAGTGGTAACAAATGGGTGGGATAGTATGTTTTTCTTTTCGCGGTGGCTGGAGTACCAATATGGGAAGAAATGATATCAGGCTGATGGCGGAAGGCTGCTGTTCTTCCTGACACACCCTGCGTCCTTTTTTGGTTCGTTTTTTGGGCGAGCAAAAAATGAACAAATATACATTCAAGACAAAGAAAGTAATATGTTTTTTGGGCAACCAAAATAACCGGGCAGGACATAAACCACGGATTGCAAATCCCTGATATATAAGCAAATCCTCACAAGCTAAGGGAAACCTGATAACCAACCCGTGTCATGTGTTATGCGTCATAAGTTATGACTTAAAGGAGAGCTAAACTCTTTCAATATTCTGGATCGCATGTACACTTCAATATCTTTTGAATTCACCGTATACATTGGTTCCAGAAGTTCAAAATTCTCTTCATATTTAAATAATAAACTATTTGAAAGGATACTTAAAATTGTTTTGGATTTCATCCTGTGACTGGAATAAGTACTGCACAACCTGACAAGATCTTTCAGGAGGATACCCTTCACGCAAAATGGAATAGACGATCATAGTATTCACTGAAAAAGATTTCTTCGCGACATGACTTCAAGCTTCATGGCCCCAATCGACTTAATATCTGCAACTATCAATCTGTCCGAAAGCAATGGGTTTGTAAACTTCCTGGAATTAGTCAGGGCATTTGAATAGAATGAGAAGTTTAATGTTATTAAGAGAAAAATTGACCTGGTAAAGATCCAGGATATCAGTTTTAACCGGTCCTGAAAATTTCAGGTTTTTCTCGATTTCGGGCCAGTTAATCTCTTTATTCAGTATTTTCGGATCATCCTGCCATTTACAGAAATCAAGATCTTCACTTAAACGGTGATCGATCTGTATACTCAGCGCGGTACCTCCAACCAGAATGTAATCTTTGAATATTTCAAGCCGTTTTATTGAGTTGAATACTTGTATCAGTATCAGACGATATATCCGCATCCGTGACGATGATGCGGGAAATCCCGGCATCGCGGATCGATGCTCGCGCTGGCCTTCGCTGAAGAAAACGACAC
>CAVVGP010000061.1:0-6455 GCA_963747625.1 uncultured Bacteroidales bacterium
GATGAAATATTCGGGCAGCTTAAAAAAGGTGACGGGGATCCCACAATTGGCACGATATGGCCGTAATGTTACTTTTTCAAACAGGGCCAATACCATGACAGTACAAAATGCAACTGTTATGGCAAATCACCTTAAACTGGCAGAACAATTTGCCACAGGTGACAATTTTTATGTCGACTCTGATGTTTCGGCTGACGGACACAGATGGCTTGTAAATACTTATCCGAATGAGTGGGTAGAAACATGTACTCCTGCCAGTTATGGTGGAAACAGAGATTACAGGCCGGCTTCCAGAGCTCCGGGAAGCCTGGGAATGAACGGCTCTGCCGGTGCAATTTATCCTGAAGATTATAATGAATCTGGTTCAATGTGGGATCACCTGGAAAGGAATAATATTGATTTTTTTAATTTTGGCTTCAGTGTGATGTTTGAACCTGCTTTTTATGATGACTCATACAAGTACACCGGGATAAAGCAATTCGCCAACTTTCCTGTTCCGGCACCAATTTTCAGCAGGAGTTCCAGGCAGTATGCAACATTTAATATGGCAATTCCTGATCAGTTCAGGATAAGCCAGTTTATTAAGGAGTTCAACGAGAAGTGGATTGGAGAGGGCAAAGCTATGCCCCAGATGCTGACAGTAATTATTCCAAACGATCATGGAGCCTCTGAACGTCCTGATGCCGGTTATCCTTTCAGGGAAAGTTATATGGTCGATAATGACCTGGCAGTAGGGAGGATAGTGGAATTTTTGTCGCATACTCCTTACTGGAAAAGTATGGCAATCATTATCACTGAGGATGATGCCCAGAATGGGGTGGATCATGTAGATGCACACAGAAGTGTTCTAATGGTTGTTTCTCCTTATGCCAAAAAAAATTATGTAAGTAAGGTTCACTATAGTTTTGGAAGTATATTCAAAACATTCTGGAATATACTGGGACTCCCGTATCTTAACCAGTATGATGCAGGTGCCACCGATATGGCTGATATGTTTACGGGAGCACCCGATTTTACTCCATATACGGCATTGCCACCTGATCTCAGGATATTTGACCCACAGAAGGCATTATCTCCTCTGGATGAAAAATTTGACTGGAATTCACTTAAAGAATCACCGGCACTCGATGATCCTAAAGATATGGTTAAGGATCAGAAGGAAGAAGTCGAGTTCAGGACTGAGGACCAGAAAAAGCAGTAAATATGTAGTGTTATTCCAGAGAATGACACTACATACCAAATGAGGATACATTCGGTGACACCCCATGGCGTGTCTTTACAAACCGTAATCATACAAAAAAAGGCTGTACATTTAAGTTACAGCCTTTCTGGTATTAGTTTGAGCAAGATTAATCTACTTTTTTAACTTTTATGGCAACCGGTCCTTTTTCTCTCTGCTCAATTTCAAATTCAACTGCCTGACCTGCCTCAAGTTCGGTATGGGAAACCTCTAAACCTGAACGGTGGATAAAGATATCCTTATCATCTTCTGTCTGAAGGAATCCATAACCCTTTACTCTGTCATACCATTTAACAGTACCTTTCATAGTTTTAGAATTTTTTGTTACCTACCTGTAGTTATCTCTTCTGTTACCACCGCCACTTCCACCTCTGCGGTCATTGTTATCACCACCTCTGAAATTACTTCTTCTGTCAGTTCTTTCGATTGATTCATTAACGATAATGTTTCTACCACTAACTTCAGCTCCATTTAATTCCTCGATAGCTTTTTTTGCTTCAGCATCATTTGGCATCTCAACGAAACCAAATCCTTTGCTTTTCCCAGAGTACTTGTCAATAATGATTTTTGCGGATGTTACTTCGCCATACTCTTCAAAGATTTCTTTTAATTCTGCTTCACTCATTTTAAAATGAAGACTTCCTACGTAAATGTTCATAATTCAATTATTAAAGTATTTATAAAACAGGGACAAAGGTCATACTTATTTTTGAAAACAAAAAATAAATATCCATAATATATTGTATTTAAATTACTTTTTGCCATTCCCGGCTTACTAAAAATATTAAAAATACAGTCGCGTCAGAATCTGACAATCTTAAACACTAAACATCTGTTTTTACTATTTTGTTCGTTTAATATTGATTTTTTTAGTTCATTATTCTATGTTTTAAATATCGTAACAAGAAGATGCGAATGGCCCGCACTTATCTAAAAGTATTTCTTTTAATTTCATCTTTTTGTTTTAATTTACAGCCTTTAAATCAGGCAGTTAACAAAGTTTTAATTTGCAAAATTCCTGACATTTCCAATTCCTTTCTTCACCCTTTCAGACTTTCCAGTTTCTTATATAAATATGTTTTATATGGTTCTGCCCTGATTCTCTTTCATCAATTTCAAAATCAAGCGATTTGATAAGAGGTGTCAGTTTAGGGAATCCGAAGTTTCTTGGGTCAAAATCTGGTTGTTTTTTAAGGATGAGGTTACCAACATCACCGAGGTATGCCCACCCGTTTTCATCTGCCAGATCAGAAATTGAGGATGCAATAAGACGCTTAACTATTCTGATAGTAGCCTGAGGATCAGGAGTTTCTGCTTTTTTCTTTTTTACAACTGGTTTCCCTTTCTTCCTTGTTTCAGTAGCAGGAGTCTCCAGTGCAACAGTTGAGGCAGTAATTATTTCGAGATAAATGAACTTATCACAGGCAACTATGAATGGGGGTGGAGTCTTTCTTTCCCCGATACCGATAACTTTCATTCCGGCCTCCCTAAGCCTGGTAGCTAATCTTGTAAAATCGCTGTCACTCGATACAATACAAAAACCATCAACTTTCCCTGAATAAAGAATATCCATTCCGTCTATAATCAAAGCCGAGTCGGTAGAGTTTTTCCCTTTTGTATAACTGTACTGCTGAACAGGTGTTATTGCATTTTCGAGAAGAACTGATTTCCAGCCTGAAATTGTTGGCTTTGTCCAGTCTCCGTAGATCCTTTTAAAGGTTGGTGTACCATACTTCGCTATTTCCTCCAGCATTCCTTTGACATTGCTGTAGGGAATATTGTCAGCATCAATAAGTACAGCCAATCGTAAATCGTTTAATGTTTGCATAATAGGCATTTAAAATAAATTGCAAGTTAGTCTATTTGACGGGAAATTGTGCAAAACCCGGATTACAAGTGGATTTTATGTCCTATTATTCACTTAAATGCCATATTCTTATCAGGACAACTCCGTGGCCTGGTACACTTGAGGTAAATTTGTCTTTAAATTCTCCCATCTCTTTTTGTCTCCAAAGATCCCTTACCCTTTGTCTGCCATTCAGTCCGATATCAGTCCAGTCTGCAGTCACATTTACTGCATTTTTGTTTCTGTTGAACAACCCCACAGCGTACGATCCATCCTCCATCTGCCTTGCCCATACCTCTGCATCTCCGGCTTTAGAGACTCTGTGACCTGGTTTTCCCAGCGGATCCTGATCCACTTCTATAACTTCATCATTGGTCAGCAGGCTAAGTGTAAAATCATCAAGGCGTGTTATATCGCCACTGAAAATGAGAGGTGCAGCAACAATACTCCAGAGTGATACCTGCGTGTATTGTTCATCAGGTGAAAGAGGAGTCGGTACCGTTTTCCCTTTCCAGTTACTCAGAAACCCCAGGAGCAGGTAATCAGGATCATTCCAGCCACCAGGTCCGGCATAAAGGTCAAGGCTGTCCCTGCTGTAGATATCAAAGCCATCCCTGAAAAGGGCGGTTCCTATACCTTCAAATGAACCTCCTAGGTCGCCTGCCGTTCTCCAACTTTGACCACCAACTTCTTTACCCCACTTCCAGACACTTCCCATACCATACTGGCATAAATTAAGAACAATATCACGTTTTTGTTTTTTGAGTATTTTACCAATGAGTATGTACGGCTCCTTAAGATCAGGCAAAGTTTCTTTTCCTGCAATGTCGCCGTATGAACACCAGTCATACTTTAAAAAATCAAACCCCCATTGGGCAAACCTCTCTGCATCCTGTTCCTCATGCCCGTATGAACCAACATGTCCGGCACAGGTTAAGGGGCCTGGCGATGAATAGATGCCGGCTTTCAGACCTTTAAGATGTATATAGTCCGTTAAAGCTTTCATATCAGGAAATCTTTTATTTGAATTTATCATCCCGTTCTTATCCCGTGGTTCAACATTAAGAGTTGAGTCGGCAGAACCGGGTTTAGGTGCCCAGCAGTCATCAATGTTAATGTACATATAGCCATGGTCTATCATTCCTGAGCTTACCATTGCATCAGCTGCATCCCGCATTATTTTATCCGTTACATGATTTTCCCAGACGTACCAGCTGTTCCAGCCCATATGAGGTGTAAGAGCCAGTTTATCGCCGCATACGATTTTAAATTCCCTTTCATCTGATCCAAGTTTATTAGTAACTCTGAAAGTGGTCAGATACTCTCCTGGTTTACTGATCGTTCCGGTTATTTTACCAGACTTTGAATCACAATTCAATCCTCCAGGCAGATTCAGTACTTCATATTTCATTGGTCTCTCTCCTGTTGCAGGTATTGTAAATAAGAACGGCGATCCTGGCCTCACGCCAAATATTTTTGTTCCGTTGATCCTTGGCCTGGGCCCAGGCCTTGGCGTAAGAATAATCCCTGCCTCCTGTGAACCTGCAGAAAGAGCTATAGACAGAAACATTGCAATCAATATGATTAATTTTTTATTCATGTTTTCCTGGATATTTGATTCTTTAATGGAAATTATTGTTTTCTGTATTACGATTTTAAATTCCGTATCATTTCTTTTTTCCTGAAATTTCAAGAATGTCGAGACGTAAAATTGTTGTTTTCTCAAATACTTTGTCGTCATAAAAATGTTCCCCTTCTTCACCGTAATGATTCATAATGCAGCCGAGGCCTTTTATTTTTTCTTCCTTTTTTGTGACTATGGAAATATTTCCGTATCCGATTATGCTTTTAAACTTCATTCCCCAGTCACAACTTTTTTTCCCTTTGTATAACTGATGATCAATATCCATTTCAAAGCAGATATAACCGTTCTGACGGATCATATCGAGTTTTTTCCCTTCGTTCGCACAATGAAAATAAATAACCTGATCAGGATTCCTGGTGTATCCGAAATTCATTGTAACAATATACGGTGTATTATTATTAGCCAGTGCAACCCTGCAAACATCTGCCTTGTTAATTATTTCTTCAATGTCCTCAATACCTGATAATTCCCTGTCGCTTCGTCTCATTTAGTTTGTTTTATTTGTTTAATACGTTCATATACCGGGCACTGGGGCTGTGAGCCCCCGGGAGATAACCTGTGCTCATCAGAAATTCATTTACTATTTCTCCGCCGGTGAACTTAAATTTTTTTTTGAAAACTTTTGTCCACTCTTCCAGGGAGAGATTTTTTTCTGATAGGATGTCAAGCCACTTACTGAATGAGCCGGTCTCTTCCATTATATTAAGAATAACTTTTGCGTTATTGATGGCAGCATTAATTTTCAGTTTATTACGAATGATTCCTGGATCATTCATCAGCCTCTGAAATTCCTTTTCACCATACTTTGCAACTTTTTCAATATTGAAATTGTCAAAAGCTTTTCGAAAATTATCCTGTTTTTTAAGTATTAGTATCCAGTTTAAGCCTGCCTGATTAATTTCAAACATCAGTCTTTCGAATAATTCGTTGTCATTTTCAAGAGGGAAACCGTAATGATTGTCATGGTATTCCTTATGAAGAGAGAGCTGATCTCCTTTTAAAGTATGTATATAATCACAATATGTCATCATTGTAAATTTTTAATCCTTTTGCCCTTATTTGTTTATTGATTCTCAAAAAATATTCAATAAAAATAAAGAATTTTATTAACTTTGCTTCCATCCTTAAAAAGGGTTATTAGAACTAATCAAAACAAATTGATATGGGAAAAGGTGATAAAAAAACCAGACGCGGTAAAATTATACTTGGTTCTTATGGAGTAAGACGTCCCAGGAAAAAAAATAATAAAGCGGAAATTAAGCATGTAAAAGAAATTGTGGTAAAGGAGACAAAAGATAAAAAGCATGGAAAAGAAAAAAAAGAAACAACAGAAATATTGCCGTAAAGGAAGTTAAAGAGATTATAGAGTAAAAGCGGAAAAGCCTGTTGTAAAAGCAAAAGAGATAAAAGTAGTTAAGGAAAAGACTGAAAAAAGTCTCCTAAAGTAGCGAAGGAGAAAAAAGAAATAAAGGAAGAGAAAACCGAAAAGGAACCAAAACCGAAAAAAGAGAAGAAGAGCTAAAATATTTAATGGAAATATTTTTTGAAGGGATAATTCTCAGACCATGGGTTTTTAGTGATGCTTCAGAACTTGCATTAATTGCAAATAATAAGAAAATTGCTGACAATGTTCGTGATGGATTTCCTTTTCCTTATTCCCTTAAAGATGCCCAGGAGTGGTTAAATATGATACTACCTGAAAATAATCCACCAAGATTTTTTGC
>CAVVGP010000062.1:0-3360 GCA_963747625.1 uncultured Bacteroidales bacterium
TTATGCAATTGAAGGTTTAGATTCAGGTTATAGGAAAATAATAACAGTCGGAGGCGACGGAACTCTTAATGAAGTTGTTAATGGGGTCTTTTTAAGTAAAGCCTGCCCTTCAACTGATGTTTCCCTTGCATTAATACCAGTAGGCACAGGAAATGACTGGGGCCGTATGTTTGGCATTCCTCTTGATTATGAAAAAGCGATCAGCATTATCTGTGAAAACAAATTAATGCTTCATGATGTAGGGCTGGTGACCTATTTTGAAGGACAGGAAAAGGAAGAAAGATATTTCATCAATATAGCAGGATTAGGATTTGAATCGGTTGTTGTAAAAAGAACCAATTTCCAGAAAGACAAAGGGCATAGCGGCAAACTGATATATTTCTATAACCTGCTGATGAGCCTTATTTCATATAAAAATACCAGGGCAGACATTATCATTGACGGGGAAAAGGTGAGTGCGAATGTTTTTTCACTAAATGTAGGCAACGGACGGTATTGCGGTGGTGGCATGAGGCAGACACCCAGGGCAATCCCCAATGACGGACTGCTTGACCTTACGATCATAAAAGGAATGGGTAAATTTGAGATCATAAGGAACTTAAAAATCCTGTACGATGGTACAATCCTGAGGCACCCAAAGGTTGACGGATATAAATGTAAAAATATAAAGGTGAGTTCAAAATCTGTTTTATACACCGAAGCTGACGGTGAATCACTTGGTCAGACCCCTGCGGAATTCAGTATAATTCCCGATGGGATTAAAATTGTTTATGGGCACAACATTATTCCGTAGTCTTTATCTCGAACAGTTTGGGCCACCTCTTCCCTGTAACGAAAATCCTGTCACCCTTTTTATCATATGCTATGCCATTTAATACATCTGTATTTTCATCACGATCGGAAGCAGGAAGGATTCCTTTAAGATTCACATATCCCAGTACTTTACCGGTAGCCGGATCGATCCTGGCAATATGATCATTCATCCAGATATTTGCCCAAATTTCACCATTAATGTATTCCAGTTCATTAAGCGAATCCCTTTTCATGACATTATCGTAAACCTCAATCTTGGAAATAACAGTAAACATCTCAGGTTCATAGAAATACAAAACATTTGATCCGTCACTCATAACAATCTTATTGCCCATTGTTGTCAATCCCCAGCCTTCGGTGGAATAAAAAATCTTATTAATAAGTTTAAAATCAGACTTATTATATACAAACCCCACCTGACTTTTCCATGTGACCTGGAAAATCCGGTCCTGATAAAGCGTTATCCCTTCACCAAATAACGAACCGTCAAGGTTAAGCTGCCGGATAACCTTGCCGGTTTCCAGGTTCACCTCCCTTAAAGATGAAGTGCTCTCTCCTGTACCTTCGTATAATAACCCGTTGTCATAAAAAAGTCCCTGGGTGAATGCATCCCTGTCGTGAGGATAAGTATGAATAACTTTATAACCGCTATTTTGGGAACAATGTCCGAATAGATAATCATAAACCGGGTAACAGTATTCTGAGGTTTTCCTCCTTTGTAGGCTGTTACTTTTAATGACTTTCTACCCGTTGTATTAGTGAAAACAGATGGGATTAAACATTCCCATGGATCTGATTTTATAGTCGTTACATAATTACTGTTGAAATGAACAGTCACAGAATCCGGTGCTGAATTCTTATCTTCCAGTGCCATCGTTACTTTAACAGAGTGATTGAGTTTAGAACCTGCATTTTCTTCAGGAGAGGTTATTTTAATAAGTTTTGACGTGACCTCTTCATTCACAACAGGTAACGGCTGAATTACCGGCTCTTTTTTCTCCCCGGTCCGTCCCGAGCATGAAAATGTCCAGATAAGAAAAAGAATCAAAACAAGGGAAATATAAGATTTTTGAAAATAAGTTCTCATCAGGTTTTGTTTATCCGGGTAAACAATTCTTTAAAAATATTTTTTCTCAACTGATGAAATTCGTTTCACAGCTTCCTTTTCATGAGTTTCATATGGCAATAATATCTGCCAGACTCCGCTCCAGCCAGGAAAACCTCCGATATTTTTGTCGTCTATGTATAGATCTGCATCAATTTTCCGGCTTACAGTTTCATCAAATATCTCTTCAGGATAATTTTTATTAACCGCATAAAACTCAAGACCGTTTACCCTGCAATAACTCAACAGCTTCATCGAGTTCTTTACCGGCCCGAAAAGTCCAGAGGATAATCTGGCCCCCATCTTTTCAAGCTCCTTTAATGTTTGAAAAGCAAAAAGTTTCTCTTTTCCAATTTCGGGATATTCATGGTCAACTATTGTTCCATCAAAATCGACAGCAATTTTTAAACCTGTGAAGTCAGCCATTTAATTAATCTTATTTGTTACAAATCTAATAATAAATGAGAAAAGAATAACTCATTAAAGATATCACGTAACATCAGCTTACTGAAATTTATCTTAATTTTACTCCCCTACTGAATATATTATATCTCAATTAATGATGAAACATATTCCAAATTTTATAACATCGCTTAACCTTGCATCGGGATTTATTGCAATTATATTTGCAGCCAATGGAACCTTGGTACAGCATCATGGCTTATACTTGCTGCGATGATTTTTGATTTTCTTGATGGTTTATCGGCCAGGTTGCTGAAAGCATATTCCGAGATAGGAAAAGAACTCGACAGCCTTGCCGATGTTGTAAGCTTTGGAGTAGCTCCTGGAATAATCATTTATCAGCTGCTTAATAATTCACTTTCATTATATTTACCTCTGATAGTTAATTATTCCGTAGTGAAAGCCTCGATAATACTTTTATTCCCTGTTATAATGCCGATATGCGGTGCATTCCGACTGGCAAAATTCAACCTCGATACAACCCAGGTGACAACTTTTAAAGGTTTGCCAATACCCGCAAATGCACTTGCTGTAATTTCAACCGTAATTGCAGGGCGTTATCTCCACTGACAGTTTTTAAGCTCATTCATCGGGTCACCTTTTATAATGATAGTCTTTACAATTATATTATCATTATTTATGGTCACGCGCAAACCCTTGCTTTCACTAAAAGTTTCAAACCTTAGATTAAAGGGAAATGAAGGAAGATATATTTTATTGGTTGGTACTTATAGTCTCTTGCAATATTTACGGTAATGGCATTACCGTTAATAATACCTCTTTATATAGTATCTTCAGCCATTTCACTCCTCTTCTGACCAGTTATCGCGGATGGTTTTGAGATTGTCAAGTATTGCAGTCTGAATCCTGATTGATTCCTGGTGCAGAAGTGTCATAAGTCTTTCAATAAACGCAGGTTCCATCTCCAGTAACGTACCATGTTCCGCACGTGTACGTATAATCTCCTGCCATCGCTCCAT
>CAVVGP010000063.1:0-7388 GCA_963747625.1 uncultured Bacteroidales bacterium
TGAACCTGTTGTTCCTTGTTTTATCAATAATAGCAATATTCATTTCCAGTCTTGGATTATTCGGCCTGGCCACATTTGCCACACAAAGCAGGATTAAGGAGATAAGCATAAGCAAAATAAATGGGGCTACTGTATCTGATGTTTACAGAAAATTTAATCTTGACCTGTTAAAATGGATTCTGATATCTTTTGTTGTCGCTGCCCCAATCGGATATTATTCTATGAACAAATGGCTTACAACCTTTGCCTATAAAACAACAATCAGCATATGGGTTTTAATTTGTTCTTTTCTTTTTACCCTTGCTATCGGTTTGCTTACTGTAAGCTGGGCTGCAAATAAGGCAGCAAGAACCAACCCGGCTGAAACACTGAGGAACAGTTAGAATGTTAACATGGATTGTATTTGGTAAAACTCAGAATATCAATGATATAGTCGTTCCTTTTCCGGGTGTTGAATCACATGTTATATTCCCGTTATGCATCCTCATTATCTGTCGCGACAGGCTTAACCCAATCCCGGAACCGGATTCTTTTGTCGTGAAAAAAGGTATGAAGATTTTTTCAGCAATTTCAGCATCCATGCCCGGTCCGTTATCCGTCACATTAAGTTCTACCCTGCCATCAGTATTCTTACCTGCGGTTATTGATATCTCATTACCCTGAAGGCCCTGTATGAATGCTTAACGGAGTTTTTCACAACATTAATAAGGATCTGAGCAATAAGTTTGTCATCGGCCACTAATGTAAGGTCATCGGGAATAACACTCGTGGAAATTACCGGTTTTATGGTGTTTTTATATCCTTCCAAATCAAACTGGCTGTTCGCCAGAATAGTTATTCGTTCCAAAAAGTCTTGGATATTAACTCTTGTAAACTCCGGTTTGGGAAGGTGCGTCAGACTTCTGTATGATTCAACAAAGTGTATTAAGCCTTTACCATGTTCTTCAATTATATTTAGACCTCTTATAGTATCTGAAATTGTTCTTGATGTTATTTGCCCGGGACTTCTTTCATTTTCCCCTGACTTGTAAAACCCTGAAAGTGTAGAACTTAATGATGTTATAGGAGCAACAGAATTCATGATCTCATGATTAAGAATCCTGATCAGTTTTTGCCATGAATCCATTTCGTGCATATCGAGTTCGCTTCGGATGTCCTGTAAAGTCACTATTTTCAATTCTCTGTTCTGTAATACAATAGATTGTGAATGCACTGCCAGGCTCATAAGATTATGATTAACCTTTATGTTTATTCTCTTTTGTTCACCGGATTCAATTTTTTCGAGCATTTCCACAAGCTTCGGATCAATATTTATTAGTTTGTTAATATGGGATATCTGATCCATACCAAACATCTTTTTTATTTCAGGGTTTGTAAATTCCACAACACCATTTTTATAAAAAGAAATAATTCCGGTCCTTAGACTCTCCATAATGGTTTTGTAAAACTTCTCCTGCAATTCTATATTAATTTTTGCATCCTTTAATTTGGCATTCAACTCATTGAGACTTTTATTAAGCAATTTCTCATTTGCAAATCCAACTCCTTCAGGGAAAAATAATGAAGTTTCATCATTCCTCACAGCGCTGAAGAAAAAAGCAAGTTTTTTATTGATCCTGTTGAGCCATATGCCAAACAAAACTGTGACCAGAACCAGGCACAAAACAGAAATTATTGAATATGTAAGATCAATTCTGAAACTGAATGCAAAGGCTAAGGCGCAAAGAATAATTCCTGCCAGATAGGCAATCATGACCAGGTAAAACCTTTTATAGATCATACTTTTTCAGCTTATTATAAAGAGTTTGCCGGGTAATCCCAAGTTTAGAGGCCACTATGCTTAAATTATTATCATGCTTTTTTATTGATTCGGCTATCAGCCTTTTCTCCATTTCTTCAAGAGTGGTACTTTCGTTATCTGATACACCTTTCGACAATGTGTTGAATGAGAAATCGGCCGGACCAAGTACCGATGAATCAGACAATATTACAGCTTTTTCGATTGAATGCTGCATCTCACGGATATTGCCGGGCCATTGATAATTTGATAGCTTCTCCAGTGCCTGGGTATTTATTTTCTTTACCGGCTTATTATATTTTTCACAGTATACTTTCAGGAAATGAACAGCAAGGACAGGAATATCGTCCACCCTGTCTTCTCAGCGGAGGAACTTCAATCTGTATCGTATTTATTCTGTAGAGGAGGTCCTTCTGAATAACCCTTCGCTGACCCTAGAGGGAAGAATGCAATTTGTAGCGCAGATCAGCCTTATATCGACCTGTATCTGCCTGTTTGATCCCACCCTTACAATGTACCTGTTCTGAAGGGCACTAAGAAGCTTGGCCTGCGATTGCAGCGATAGATTACCTATTTCATCGAGGAATAGAGTTCCCTTATTAGCTATTTCAAATTTTCCTGCACGATCATCCTTTGCATCAGTAAATGCACCTTTAACATGACCGAACATTTCGCTTTCGAAAAGTGTCTCAATGATGGACCCCATATCGACACTTACCATAAGTTCATTGCTTCTTTTTGAAAGATTATGAATTTCCCTGGCAACAAGTTCTTTTCCCGTTCCGTTTTCTCCGGTAATCAGAACATTTGCATCTGTACCTGCCACTTTCCTTACAATGTTCATCACATTGATCATTGTCGGAGATGCTCCCAAGTACTATCTTATCTTCTGTTCTTTTTATCTCTTTTTTCAGGAACTGGTAGTCATTTTTAAGAAGAAGTGCTTCTTTCCTGGAACATCTCAGTTTCCATGCTGCATTTATAGTCGCAAGCAGTTTTTCATTATCCCAAGGCTTCAGAATGAAGTCGAATGCTCCTTCTTCTCAGAGCTTTAACTGCAAGCTCCACATCGCCATAGGCAGTTATCATTACAACACTGATATTATTGTCATGCTTCAATATTTCTTTTAGCCAATAAAGTCCCTCATTCCCGGAATTAATACCGGCCTGAAAATTCATGTCGAGAAGCACAATATCTATGTCATTCTGCTCCAATACTTCATGGATTCTTTTAGGACTGCTGATCGTAATAAGTTTTTCAACCTCATACTGCAACATCATATCGAGTGCACTTAAGACACTCTTGTTGTCATCAACAATAAGAAGAGTTCCCTTTATCATTTTTCCATTTTTCTAACAAATTACTGAAATTTAAAAACATATATCAAAAAAGTGTCAAAATATTAGACAAATATTTAAATATATTACAATTTGCAGCAATCTCCATGCAACAATTGTAAGAGATATTCGTCTTTACAACAAATAAGAGAAAGAGAAAAAGAGAAAAATATTAATCGCTTGATGAAGCACAAAAGAAGAAAGCCATGACAGTCAAACTATACGCTAATGAAGTTGTTCTTAAAGCCGGTGATACAAACCAGGTAGTTGACAACAAAACAATTGAAGGTAAACTTATAGTTACTAACCAGCGGTTATATTTTAAGACTCTGGATGAAGAGACTGACAGGTTTAACCTTGAGATACTATTTGAAAATATACTTGAAGTCATTTTCTTCGGCAGTGGGTTATTTTCAGTTAAGGGTTTAAATGTGGTGACCAGGGATGGTAAAAATCATTCCTTTCCATTAAAGAAACGCGATGAAATAGGCCAGCTTATCAACAAGATGTACTAGTACTTTCAATCACTATATATTTCCTCCGGTTATAAAACAAGATCAGGATCCTTTAAAACGGGATCCTGAACTTGTTTTATATTTATCTGTTAATGTATTGCCTTGCAGGGACATGCCATGGCATGTCCCTGCAAGGTTTCTGAAAATATTCCGATGCGCTGCACCTTATTTTCATTCATATTTAAGCGACTGGGCCGGATTAACCCTGGCTGCTTTCATAATACGGTAGCTGATTGTCAATACAGCAATACCAAGAGCAATAGTTAACCCCGCAACAAAACTGAATATTCCAAGATTAATCCTGTAGTAAAAGTCTCTCCAGCCATTTGCTGGCAATATAATAAATTAAAGGCCAGGCAATCAGTGCCGAAATTGATACAAGAACAATAACCTCCCTGGATATTACGACATAGATGCCAGCAATTGAAGAACCCATGGCTTTCCTGACTCCGATCTCTTTTGTACGTTGTTCAACCGTAAATGATGTGAGCCCGAAAAGACCCAGAGCCGCTATAAAAATCGCAAGGATGGAAAAGACCACTGCCATCTGTGCATTTTGTTTTTCCTGAATATACATCTGTTCAAAATCCGCATCAATAAAATAATATTGCAATGGATTATTTGGGACGAACTCTTTCCATTTGTTTTCAATTGCACTTATAGTGCTTTTATAGTTCTTTCCCGATAGCCTAACGGTCAGATATCCCCACAACATGTTATCTGTCTGGAAACGTAATATATAAGGTTGTATCGGGTTGCGAAGAGATTCAAAATTGAAATTCTTGACAACACCTATAATTGGCAAATATTCTAATTTCCCGGAATCAGCCGGCTGGATAAACCTTGTCTTTGCAAAATCTGTAATTGAAAAATTCTTAATGGCACTTTCATTTACAAGGCAGGCATCTTTATCTGTAGTATATGATTCATTAAATGATCTTCCTGCCGTAAGTTTCATTTCATAAGTTGCCAGGTAATCATAATCAACCCAGTTTGTCTGCATCAGGAAAGATTCATCTTTTCTTCCTTCCATAGAATAAGCATTATCATTATTGTTTCTGCCTGGAACGGCGGTGGAGCTTGTAATGTCAACGACTCCGGGTATCCCTTTCACGATATCCTTAAAAGACTTCATTTTTTTTCCAAGTGCATCTGCACTGTTTATTACGATTAACTGCTCTTTATTAAATCCTACATCTTTGTTAAGCATGTATTTTATCTGCCTGTACATAATCATTGTACCAACAATCAGCAAAATTGAAACAGCGAATTGAAATACCACTAGAACTCTTCTGAGCCGGCCATTTTTTGTACTGTTTTTCACATTGCCTTTCAATACTTCATACGGGTTGAAAGAGGAAAGGAAAAAGGCGGGATAGGTTCCTGCAAGAAAACCAACAACGACAGAAAACAGTATCAATGCCGGAATTGTATACCATGCAGCAAAAAGTTTTAATGACAGGTTTGCTCCCAGCAGATGATTAAAATATGGAAGAGTTACCCTGATAAATATTAAAGCCAGAATAAGTGATATAAATGAGAGAATAAAGGATTCCGACAGAAATTGTCCCAAAAGCATTCCTTTTGTTGAACCTCCGACTTTCTTTATTCCAACTTCTTTTGCCCTTCTTGAAGCCTGTGCAGTTGAAAGATTCATAAAGTTTATGGCTGCAATTAAAACAATAAGGATGGCTATGCTGCCGAAAATCTTCAGATATTTAGGATCACTTGCTGGTTTAAACTGCTGCTGTATCGAAGTATCGAGATGAATATCTTTAAGGTTCTGTAGAAAAAACCGGTATTTGTTTCCTTTGGCTTTAAAATCATCGATTGACACGCCCATGTATCTCTGAAGTTCCGGCCTACATATTTGACAATCATTTCAGGCATTTTTGAATCAACAGTCTTATAGCCTGAATTTGGTTTCAAAAGAAGATAAGTACTGAAACTGTTACTCAGCCATGTCGGATTTTTTGATCCGGGGTTGGTCATGAATGAAGTGATGATGTCTGCTGAAAAATGGCAGTTCTCAGGTACATCGGCCATGACACCTGAAATAACATATCTCGCAGTATCCGAACCGATTTTCAGGGTTTTATCAATCGGGTTTTCATTTCCGAATATTTTTTTTGCTGTCGATTCAGATAGTACTGCTTTACGCGGGGCATTCAGAAGATTCATTGGATCACCCTTTATTACGGGTATTGAAAAGAAATTAAAAAATGAAGAGTCAGCCTCCACAATATTGTCATCACCAAAAATCTGGTTATTATATTCGACGTTAGCAGGTCCTACTCTATTCATTCTAAGAAAATCTTCCACTTCAGGAACTTCCTTCAGCATTGTTGGACCTATTATAGCTGCAGAATAGCAGACAGTTACTTCCTGGCCTCCTAATTTCCCATTGAGGATCATCCTGTATATCCTGTCTTTTTTAATATTAAACTTATCATAACTTAATTCATTTATTACAAAAAGTGCAATAAGAAGGCTGCAGGCAATACCGATGGAAAGGCCCAGGATATTAATAATGATATAAGATCTCTGTCTTTTAAACGATCTTATGCTGTACTTGATAAGGTTGCTGAACATGATATGAATGAATAAAAGATTAATTATGGGATATTAAGTCAAAAAAAATTCTTTGGCATTCTCAAAGGATATTTTACCATAATAGACGAGAAAAAAAAATATAAGTTGCAACGAAAGTTATTTATTCTACCTTAAGAGCCTCTGCCGGATTAGTTCAACTGGCTTTATTTGCCTGGTAAATAACCGTTTGAATAGCTATAATAATTGCGCCTGCAACAATAGCTATAAAGACCAGGATACTTAATTCTATCCAGTAAGCAAAGTGTTGAAGCAGATTTTTAACAGTAATCCATCCAACATGTATTGCAATAATAATTGAAATTAGAACAACTAACAGAAACACTTTTGATAATGTAAATATAACTTGAAAAGAAACAGCACCCATTACCTTCCTTATTCCGATTTCAGGGAAGCAGGAATTTTAGCCGCCTACGCTGGTCCGGCTGGAAAAACTGTAAAAGAACATTATTATTAAGGCATAACACAATATGAGAAAGCGAGGCGTTTATATCTTTTTAAATATAGACGTCCTGGCAATCGCATGGTTATCAATTAGCTATCAGACAATCAAAGCTGCCAGTTACAATCCTGCAAGTGCACTTCGAATAGAAAAATGAAGATAAAATATAAAAAACATTCATGACATAAAAGCAGAGACGCCCAGGTCGGGCGTCTCTGCTTAATTATTGATGGTTTTTATTAAAATTCCGGAACTTTTTATTTTACAGGTTTAATCTCTGCTATTTTTTCTTTCGGAACGAGAGATACGGTAACTTTCTTAACTGTCAGATCTTTTGACAGTGTGAAAGCTGCACTCTGCCTTATATCCTCTGATGAGGCCCCAATTTTCACTTCATATTTACCTGCTTCAGCAACCCATGATGAACTTGGAGTATCAAATGAAGAGAGGCTCCTGCTGTCAATCACAAATGACAGAGTTTGTGACTCGCCAGGATTAAGCAATTTTGTTTTTGCAAAGCCTTTAAGCTCTATTGAAGGTTTGTCGAGCTTTACAGAAGGTGCAGTAATATAAAGTTCAGAAACTTCTTTACCGGCCACACTTCCACTGTTTTTAACATCAACCATAACAGTTATCTTCCCTGTGAACTTCGTGGAACTCAGTTTAATATTGCTATAAGTGAAGT
>CAVVGP010000064.1:0-22898 GCA_963747625.1 uncultured Bacteroidales bacterium
GTCAATCATGTCAGTTCTCTCCCCCAGCCATGTAGGCCTCAGGTTTATCATTCCTGTGAAAGGAAAAAACTATCTCTTTGCTTTTTTTGCCCTGGTTTATGATTCTGAATTCTATTATGGTTCCTTCAACTGAATCCGGAACAAATTGAAAACGTTCGACCGATAAGCTTTCTTTATCCCAGTTAAAATGATGGCTGTTTGCCATTGGATAGTTGACGAACTTATCTGCTTTGTCAAGGCAGAAAGAATCATTGCTGCCTTGTATAGTAATTTTTGCATTGAATCCATCCATGAGTTTAACAGGATGATCCCATATTCCACCCATCTCACCGGCAATATGCCATCCGATAGCAGGAAAGGATCCGTCCTGGTAGCCGATCATGTATAACCTGTCTCCGGCGGTCACGAAAGGAGATGCCAGGTACTCTGATTTCCCTTCAATATGAGGTAGCCCGGAAACCTGTTTATAAATGTCGATACCTTTCAATGATTTGTCAGCTGTACAGGAAACTGATATGGAAAAAAGGAAGACCAGTACCGATAACAGGTTTATTTTCTTCATATTGCTGTATTGACAGTTTTAATGATTTCACCTTTCTGGTGTGCATCAACACTCATAATAAAGTGATTATCAAATATAGAACATTTTCTCTGAAGAATTTAATATCCATCAATTATGATAATTTCACAAAGGGTGATTGATTAGCAGGAGGTAAAGGACTTTTTCATCAGCCACCATACAGGTTTTCAAAAAAATCATTTCATTGAAATGGATCGTTAAAAGAAATCCAGGTATTCTGACTTTAAAGTTCTTCTGTATTAAGTACTGGGCCATGACATATTTTGTTTAAACTAATGCTTCCATTTGCTAAAACTTTGCACCTTTGCAGTTCGGATATCTTAAATGCTGAAAAACGAAAAGTTGAACAGGATGATAAAAAAAATAAAAATTGATATAGAACAACCTTTCCTGGATGATTTAAAGTCAAAATTAAGGCTTACCAGATGGCCCGATGAGATAGAAGGATCGGGTTGGTCCTATGGTGCGAGCCTTAGCTATATGAAAGAGTTGACGGATTACTGGGCCAGTTATTTTGACTGGCGAAGAACGGAAAGTGAAATTAATAATTATGGTAATTTTATCGCTCAGATAGACGGATACAGGATCCACTTTCTTCATATAAAAGGAAAAGGAGAAAAATCAGTACCCGTTATAATAACACATGGCTGGCCATACTCATTTCTTGAAATGATGAAGCTTATTCCATTGCTGACGGAGAATAAAAACCTGTCATTTGATCTGGTAATCCCTTCAATGCCTGGATATGGTTTTTCACAGAAGATCACCCAGCCGGGATGCAATGTTTCATTTATAGCCGATTTATGGCACAAGTTAATGACCGAACTTGGATATGGTAAATATGGAGTCCACGGCGGAGACTTTGGTGCCGGAGTTTCTACTGCTCTTGCAATGAAATATCCTGAGCATATAATCGGGTTGCACATAAACTATATTCCTGGAAATTATGTGCCGGTATTAGAGGAAAAAGAGGAATTTTCAAAAGAAGAAAACGATTACCTTGACCTGGAAGAGGAGTGGTATTCGAGAGAAGGAGGGTATTCCCTGGAGCAAAACACCAAACCTCTTACCCTGGCTTATGGGCTTAATGATTCACCTGTCGGATTATGTGCCTGGATAGTCGAAAAAATGTATGGCTGGACTGATTGCAGAGGATACATAGGGAATGTGTTTTCAATGGATGAGATTTTATCCAATGTGACTCTTTACTGGGTGACGGAAACAATACATTCCTCTATCAGGCTGTACAATGAGAACAACAAAAACCCGCTTATAATAGGTAAGGATTCAATTATTAATACTCCGGTTGGAATCGCACATTTCCGTTATGAGGACCCATTTCCCCCCAGAAGGTTTATAGAAAGGGGCTTTAATATTCTGAACTGGTCAGAATTTCCGGTAGGAGGACATTTCCCTGCCATGGAAAACCCCGGACTTCTTGCCGAAGATATGATTAGCTTTTTCAGTAAAATAATGCAATAAAAACTAAGAGTAATCAGATATATTACCTGTTTTTTTTCAGCCAGTAAAGTTCATTGTAAATCGCAGGAGCACCCTTTACTGATTAAAGAACTTAAATATTCATATATGAAAATTAATAAGATAAACAGATTCACCGAACATGTTTTTGAAGCCGTATTAAGATTATTGCCGCAACTGACTCGGGACTCTGATCTTCCTTCAAGGCAATACTTAGAAAGCATATTAGCATCTGAAAACATTCATTTCTTTACTGCTGACCTTGAAAATGGACAGATAGCCGGGATGCTTGCTTTAGTATCTTATAAAATCCCAACAGGGCTTAAGGTCTGGATAGAGGATGTGGTGGTTGATGAATCTCAGAGAGGCAAAGGCATAGGGAAGGAGCTGATGCTTCATGCAATAAAATATTCTGCTTCACTGGGTGCAAAATCTATCGGACTGACATCAAGGCCATCGAGGGTTGCTGCAAATCAATTGTACCTTGAGATGGGATTTTTGAAGAACGAGACTAATATTTACAAATACCATTTAAAATGACTTTCTTCGGATCTGATTTTTTAAAATGTTAAGCAGATGCCAACGGATGCGAAAATATAATCTTATATATTATCTTTGAACTATGAACAGTGAAACAGGGAAATGGATCATTTTTACAGGATTATTTATTGTCGTTATCGGCGTTATAATCTATTTTTTCCATGACAAACTTAACTGGCTTGGTCACCTTCCTGGAGACATAAGAATAGAAAGAGATAACTTCAGATTTTATTTTCCTATAACTACCATGATCCTTGTGAGCCTTGCTTTGTCATTAATAATTTTTTTAATACGGAAAATCTTCATGTAAGCTGAGACAAATGGCATTGGAATAATGTGAGCTGATTCAAATATTTATATAGTTATTTTGAAGTCATTTCTAAAGCTTCTGAGCAATCACCTGGCTTAACCCTGTTTCAAATTCTTTTCTTGAAATATTTTTAAATCCGGCATCTTCCAGCATTTCTGTAACTTCCTTTTCGGTAAAGGTATCACCTGCTTCAGTTCCTACGAGCATGTTAATGGCAAAAATGGCTCCTGATGTCGGTTGAGTCCTGTCGTTATTCATTATCCAGTCCTGGATAACAATTCTGCCATTTTTATTTAAAGAACCATAACATTTTTTAATTAAATTCCGGTTCACTTCCAGTGAATTGCTGTGAATGATTGCTGATAAAAAAACAAGATCAAATCCTGTCGGAAGGGAATCGGTTGTGTAATCGCCTGAATATGTTTTTATCTTACCTGTAAAGCCTTCTTTTTCAATAAATTGTCGTGTTATAGGTATTACATTTGGCAGATCAAAAACAGTCACGTCAATATCTGGTTTTTTATTAACAAATTCCATTGAATAAGCACCGGAACCACCTCCGATATCCAGAATGAATTTTGTATCAGACAAATCAATGTTTGCCAGTTGTCCCGGAGCCTGTTTCTTTGCCCTGTCGTTCATTGCATCAATAAATGAGAAAAGCCAGCCTTCACCTCTTTCATTTATTTCAGAAGGATTAGCTGAAAAACCGGTTTTTACAACCCTTGTAAGATTGCTCCATGTACTCCAGAGATGGTTCGTATGCATCATCCCGCCAAGATATTCTGAACTCTTTCTGGACAAAAAATAAAAACTTTCCGGAGTATTATAAAATAAATTATTTCGTTTTAAAAGAAAGCCTAAAGATACCAAAGCATTCATGAGCCGTTCGCAGGCATGTTCATCTAATTTCAGATGGTTTGCAATTTGATTGCTGGTTGAACCTGATTCATCAATATTTGTGAAAATATCAAGCTCAAAGCTGCTTAATAATATTCTGCTTTTTTGAAATGAGGCAGCAAATTCCCTGATTGCATTTGGATTCATGTTAAGAAATATTAATGTTTTTAAAATAAAAGCAACTAATTATTTCCCCCTTCATGAGAAGTTAATACTCAAAGTTACAATTTAAAAATAGTTATATTTTTTTTATTATCCTGTTCATTTTTTTGTAAAATTCTGTCCTTATACTGTTTTGTTCTGAAAACAGGGCATGCGCCATAATGACATATCATTTATTTAAATGTATGTCATTATGGCATATGTAAATTTCTGTCGGTTTTTATTAACACGCAATAGATCAATCATTAAAAAAAATTTATGGATGAAAAAATCCTTATGGCATTTAATTTGAAAAAATATATATGTCAAATAAATTATGTTTAACTAAAATGATGGAGGAAAGAACTATGGCACTCGTAAAATTTTCAGATCGGATTCCAACATTGTTTGACCGGTTTTTCGAAAATGATTTGTTTGACTGGTCGAACAGGCACTTCTCGACAACGGATACTACTCTGCCATCCGTGAATATTAAAGAAAGTCCGGATGAGTTTGAAGTTGAACTGGCTGCTCCAGGATTTCTGAAGACGGATTTTAATATTGAACTCAACCACGATTTGTTGACAATATCTTCAGAAAAAAAGGTTGAAAAGGAAACCAAACAGGATCAGCAATTTGCAAGGAGAGAATTCAGCTATCAATCATTCAGCCGCTCTTTTACCCTTCCGAATACGGTGGATAATGATAAGATTAAGGCAAAATATGACAATGGTATCCTGAGAATTTCTATTCCCAAAAAGGAAGAAGCAAAACCAAAGCCAGCCAGGAATATTGCTATTGCTTAATTGAATAAATAGCTGACTATTAAAAAGTCAGCTATATTATTTTTTAAATTGAAGATGATTTAACTTTTAAAATTATATGTCATGAAACGAATATTGATTATTACTCTGGCCATAACAATGACATTATTAAGTTGCAATGGCCAAAATAAGAGCACAGACAAGCGACAAAAAGAAAATATGCCACAGACAAATATCAAAGTAAATAAGGAGTATGATAAGAACGGGAATTTAATAAAATATGATTCAACATATTCATCCTATTATTCCAACATAGTCTCCAATTCAAAACTGAGAGACAGCATTTTCAATAACTTCAAGAGCAAATTTAATCAAAGCTACTCCTTCTCAAATCAGCCATTTTTCGACAAATCTTTCTTTGAAGACTCTCTCCTGGGGTATGATTTTTACAAGAAGGATTTTTTCTTTCAAAGGTTCAAAAACAATATGGACCGTATGGATAGTCTTTTCAGGGAAATGGATGTAATGAAAAATGATTTTTTCAATAAACAGGTTATACCAAATAAGAAATAATGAGTTAGTTTTCCTGTTCATAAACATTATTAATTCATTGTTTTCCTTTGTGTTACATTTGTGGTAAAAAATTCTAAACACTGCCAGCTGGCCGGCAGGCACAAAGGAACTCAAAGGATTAGTCAAGGGGTTACAAAGTTTATGAATTAATCAGTTTAGTCTGGGTGTCGGTATTTAGCATATAATTTGTTGTATTCCAACATATTTTAATTTTAT
Source organism: uncultured Bacteroidales bacterium (assembly GCA_963747625.1). Taxonomy (GTDB): domain Bacteria; phylum Bacteroidota; class Bacteroidia; order Bacteroidales; family VadinHA17; genus LD21. The sequence continues at coordinate 5,504 of CAVVGP010000064.1, forward strand.
GTGAACATTAATAAAAAATATTTACATTCAGGATATCTCGCATTGTTTTTATATCCGTAATTATTGGATGTTAAAATTCGGATAAGAGGACATTTAGATTTGCGAAACGAATAAAGATTTGATTCAAAATCTGTTAAGGGAAATCATAAAATCACAGAAATTTTTTTGTTAATTATCAGGCAGACTTTATTAAGAACCAAATAAAAACGATCAATTTAAATTAAAAAGAAAAACTTTGAAAAAACTTGTAATCACTGTGCTGGCAGTAATATTTCTAAATACCACAGCGTTTGTTTATGTGCAATAGAGCAGGTAAACATAGGCAGCTAAACACCCCGGAATTAAGAATGGAATCAGGGAACTTGTAAGTGCAATAGATTATCTGGAAAAAGCTCCGGATGATTCAGGAGGTCATAAAGCACAGGCTATTGCTGACTCAAAACGGGCCGTTGTTTCATTGAAACTCGCTTTGCAACAGAGGGCCAAGAAGATAACATGAAAAGAAGGTAGACTGTTACTTCTTTCTTTGTTTCACGATCATAGGGTAATTATATTTTAAATGGCCAAATGTGGCTTACAGGGATGTTATTTGCAATGTCCATGAATATCCTATTTCCGGAAACATTTGAGAAATATTTTAAAAATTTTCTCAAAATGGGAACATATCATTGAAAATATTTTTGTTATTAGAAATTAACAATATTTATAAACATCTGTAAAACAAACTATTACTATGTTTTAATTTTTTGTTGATGTTTTTCTTTAATCTCTGGCACGCGCTTTGCTAAATGATTGATTGTTAGAAAGAACATATATCTATATATTGATATCAATTATTATAATATTTAAAAAGCGCGCATAATGAAGACTAATTCAGTGCGATATTGGGAGAAGAAAAAGGAAAAGCTTAAAAAGAGATTTAAAAATCTTACCGATCAGGATTTATCATTTAACTTAGGTCAGGAAAAAGAAATGATAGAAGTACTTGGTAATAAGCTTGGTAAATCTAAAAAGGAGTTGCTTAATATCATTATTACTCTTTGATTCGCTTCTGATCTTGCTTATTTTGGAGTATGTCAACCTGTTGACTAAATAGAAATTTTCTCATATAAAAGAGGCCGTCTCATAACATAATTGAGACGGCCTTTTTATTTTAGTTTTTCTGATGATTTTAAAAAAACATAAGCTTTTGAGGAGATTCCTATCAGATTTTAAAAAAACAAGGATTTTCCTCTAATTTCTTGCAGCTATTTTGCTCAAATTGTGTGATAAAGCCAATAATCCAACTTCTATTTCTACTTTTTCAAGACCTCTGAGCAAAAATTTCCTATAATTCCGATTTCCTTTAATTATTCCAAAACCTGCTTCAACATCAACTGGACGTTGACTTCGATATTTTCTACCCAGTTCGCTCGTCAACCGTTCCCTTATAATTGATTTATAATAACTTAATCTTGGATTTATTTCTATTCTCCTATTGCCTTTATTTTTATTACATGTTTCTCTTACAGGGCATCCCTTACAGTCTTGTGCCTGGTATATCCGGTTGACCTGTCTGAACCCATTTTTGGATATTCTGACTTTATCTCCAATAAAGTTCATTTACTGGCCCATTGGGCAGGTAAAAGTGTCATCATTATTAGCCAGATATTCATAGTTTTCTTCAGATCCGTATCCCGCATCAGCTACTAGAGTGTCAGGCATCTTACCCGGATTTTCTTTTAAAGATTCCATATGAGACTGAAGTGTTGTCGTGTCATTTGCAGTCTGATGGATTGTGTATCCTAAAATACACTGAAGAAGGAGGAAGAAGTAAAATTTGGTTTGGACTGTAATCTTTAAAGACAACCTTTGATCTATCTATTTTTTGCATCCCTCAAGTTACACAACATGAGGATTTTGGAAGGGGGAGGCATCCACTTTCTTTTCACTAGTTATCAACAATTTAAAACTTTAGAAGGTGCGCTGGCAAACTCTTTTTCTTTGGTTCATTTCTTTTGGAGGAGCAAAAGAAATGAACATTATCCTAAAAAAAGAGGGTGCCCTCCCTTTTGAGACACCCTCCTTTTTTAATCGTGAAATTTTAATCAATAAATCGGGGTTAAAAAAATATTTTTTAATCTTTTAACCAACAGAAGGCTGCATATCTTTTCTGGCTTCCCGCTGCCCTGCATCACCAATATCAGATATATCTTTTTTTACTCCGTTAGCTTTTCCGGAGATACTGTCAAGAATTGAACTGAATTTTCCCTTGACGGAATCGAAATAATCTTCTCCTTTCCTGGCTATTTTACTCCGGATTTCAGAACCTTTGTCGGGGGCAAATAAGATCCCGATCAATGCACCAGCTGCAACGCCTGCCAGTGCTCCTATAACTACTTTTCCCGAGATCATAATTTAATGTATTTAATGTTTGTTAATAATAAAAATTTACTTGTATTCCTTTATAATATTATACCAACAATCCTAACCGTTTATTGTTATTTAAAATTTGATTTATTATCTACGTTTTAATCTATTTTTTTCAAGTTTTTGTGCATGCTGGAATAAAATGATCAAACATCATAAAGACTCAGCAGCATGATTGCATGTTGCATGCCAATACTGAAGCTATCCGGACATCTATCCTGTAAAAAAAAATTGTTTATGAGTTAAACAAGATGTAACTTTGGTAATAGTGATAGATAGCCAATAATATTTTATGCCACAGAGTTCAGTGAATATATTGTGCTATATGCTGATTTATAAATGGATGTGAGTCTGCAAAAGGCGATGAAACAGTGATGCAAGCCCCGTACAAAACCATCTGTCAATTATGGATAAAATGAGGTGCTGATTAAATTGTCTAAATATAAATAGTCATTTTCTAACTAACCAACTAAAACTTAACTCATGAGAAAACAAGCTGCACAGAGTATCGATAGCTGTCGGTATCACAGAGTTACACCGGGCCTGACGTCTTTTAATCTGAAGGCAACATTACAACAAGTTTATATCCAGTCATAAGGTGTTTCCTGATAAACATAATAATTCAGCCAGTTTACAAAAAACAGATTGGAGTTAGCCCGCCATCTGACTTGTGGTTTTGCTTTTGGATCATTATCCGGAAAGTAGTTTTCGGGAGGATCAGTATTGAGTCCTTTTAACAAGTCACGTTCATATTCATCTTTAAGGGTGTCAGCGTTATATTCAAAATGGCCAGTCACAAAAATTTGCCGGCTGTTTTTTGAAATGACAATATGAACGCCTGCTTTTTCTGACCAGGCAGCCAGTGTAAGATCGGGATGCTGTTTGATGTCGTTTATCCTATTTTCGGTATAACGCGAGTGAGGCGTAAGGATTAAATCATCAAACCCCCTGAACAGCGGAATTTTATTGTCAGCAATCTTGTGTTCAAATACTCCGAACAGTTTTTTCGACAACGGATATTTTTTGATGCCATAATGGTAGTATAATCCTGCCTGTGCCCCCCAGCAAATGTGCAAAGTGTTAGTTACATTTGTTTTGCTCCATTCCATAACCTGCGATATGTCATTCCAGTAGTCAACCTGTTCAAATTCAAGATTTTCTACCGGCGCTCCTGTAATAATAAGTCCATCATACCGCTTGCCCCTTATCTGTTCAAAAGTTTTATAAAAAATATTTAAGTGTTCTTTGGATGTATTTTTTGAATCATGCTTATCCATATAAAAAAAGTCAAGTTCTATCTGCAGCGGAGTATTTGACAGGATTCTTATAAAATCGGTTTCAGTTACAATTTTGAGCGGCATCAGATTACAAAATGCAATTCGTAATGGACGAATATCCTGGTGAGATGCTCGCTGTTCATCCATAATAAAAATGTTTTCATTCTTAAGGATGTTTATTGCAGGCAGGTTATTAGGAATATTTATTGGCATTGTGAGTTACTTTTTTTTCTTGTGCTAAATTATACTTTTCTGATGTTAATCATCCAAAATTTAATTACATAAGACAATCAGGAACCATTTTTCGTTCAATTAACAAATTGTGTTATAAAGATTTCTTTACCGGTTGCTACAGAAGAATGATGCTTTGAGACTGGTTTTGTCAAAATTTTACCGGCACTGGTCAAAATGCTCTAAATGCCATTTATTCAGAGTTATTATATTCTATTCCATATCTATTGGCCTTAATATTAGTGATTTAATCAAATAGTTGCATGATGTACAGGTAAATTGAACACAGAAAGAACCGGGAATAGTGAATCGATTTTTACTAATATGGGATTTTTATATATAAACAGGCTTATATCTTTGATTACCATCTGTTATGCAATGATATTCAGCCTGTTTTCACATCGGATTAATCAAAAATCAGAATTTAATGTCTTGACCGGAACATACTTCTTTCCTACTTTTATTTTATGATCCGAGAAACAATTTATGAAAAGCAAGACGACAACAAAAATCAAGAAAGTGGCTAGTAGCCAGCAAGATATAGATAAATCTCGTCAAAAGGGTGAACTTGTAAAAAAATCTGTTGTTAATCAGGTTTACACTGAACTTGCCCAGGACGGTCACGAAGATTTCTATAGTTATCTTGAGTGGTTAGGTCTTGCAAAAAAACATGATATGCTGATTCTGACATCTTCGCATCATTATTATTTTGAAGTGGAAGATCTGAAAAATATCAGGGCAGTCATAAATCTTAACAAATTAAACAGCATAAAAAGAATAAAAGATTTCCTTCTTGCTGTCTATAATGTCATGCCACAAAAATGTTTTTTTATCGGGAGTTTCACGGATTATAAAAACCAAAAGGGGTTTTTCCCTCCAAGGAAGCCTCTGCATCAGATTGAAAAACAAGGCTATTTGCCTGAGTCAGATGAAGGTCCTTGGAATTCATTTTTAAATATGCTTTATGGTCTTGTCGATCCAAAGGCTGACAGAAATTTATCGAAAATGACTGTTCAGTTCATGCTGGAAGATATAGGACTGAAAATTCTTGATATAACAGAATTTAACGGACTTACATATTTTTGCACTCAAAAGGACAGTACATCTGTAGAATAATTATTACATTCACCCCTTAATTAATAATTGTAAAAAAGTTTTGCAAAATACCTGACGCAAAGCATTCTGGTTTATGGATGTTTTTACTAATTATAATGGTCTTCATAAAGATCAAGTGATTAAGAGGAAGAATTTCTTCAAATATGTACTGATTTCTATCGATGTCATTATAATATTGGTGGCATATCAGCTTTCATATTTTATAGCCTGCACTGGGAAAACCGGATTTTTTTACACTGAAAAGAGTTTTTTGATCTTATTCTTTGCCATTTTGCCTTTCTGGCTGCTTGTACTATACCTTGTACGAAAAACAGGTATACCGACGAAACGATATAAGGTTTTATCCTTATTGTACATGCAATCATCAGTTGCAGCTTTTTTAATTTTGACCCTGGTTTATTTTTTCTTTAAATTATATTCCGTTCCGCGACTGTTTCTGATAACACTTCCTGCTATCGGATTTATTTTACAGTTTTTTGGAAGAATATTGATTTATATTGTTTTTAAAAGGTACATCAGAAGAGATAACAATAATGTAATTGCTATAATAATAGCTGACGATTCTTCCGTAACATTTATTGAAAATCTTTTGTCAAATAAAAAGTTAGGATATAAAGCGGTAGTAATATTTTCCGAATCATCTCTTATTAAAAGTAAATTTGAAAGCCTTTCGATAATATTGCCGGAAAAATTTCTGGAAATAATCAATGATTTGATAGAAGTGGATTTTGTCGATGAAGTTCTTTATTTAAAAGAAAAAAGTGAGCCTAATAAAATAAGGGAGATCCTTGAAATATGTGAAGATCTGGGGGTAACATTCAGATTAAAATATTCTATTCCCAAAAAGAGTCTTGCAAGTGCTGTTAAAACAGATATTGCTGATGGTAAATTCCTGAGTTTTATTAATATACCCAATAATTCCTATGCTTTGGCAATAAAGAAAACCACCGATATTAACCTGGCACTTCTGATGATTGTGGTATTGTCTCCGTTATTTATTCTTATAAGTGTTCTTGTAAAGCTGACGTCGAGGGGACCCGTCATCAGTAAAGTTTCTAAGATTGGATGGAGAGGGCGTCAGGTTAAAGCGTACAGGTTCAGAACAATGTATTCAAATTCAGGAAAGAAAAACTTCTATCCGAAGTTTAAGAAGATATCAAAAAAATCAAGGACTGAAGCAAAAGATAAGCAACGTCTGACAATAATAGGGAGTTTTCTGCAAAAGTCAGGAATGGAAGAGCTTCCCCAGTTATTTAATGTTTTAAAGGGAGAGATGTCAATAATCGGACCCAGACATCCTCTTGAAAGTGAGAATGTAAAGTCATTTAACAGGAAATACTCCTGAAAATTCCTAAAATAAAAAGAATTGAATCTTAATATATTCTGATGAATATTAAAACCTTTAAATATGTTTAAATCTGAAATTTTTTTGAAAAGCAATAGGGGATTAAAAATATCTTTTATCTCTTTTTTGATTCTGTTTGTATCATTTATCGCAAGTTCTCAGGTTGCCGATATCAAGTGGTCGGTTGACGGGAATTCATATTATCGTGTCGAGAACAGTGAACTTGTTCAGTATACTCTTCCCGACAATAAACCGGTAATTGTTTTATCGAGGCAGCAGCTTACTCCCTCAGGAAGTACTATTCCACTAAAATTTAGTTTTTACTCCTTTTCGGCAGATCAGCAAAAAGTGTTGATGTTCACAAATACTAAAAAGAGTATGGAGGCTGAATACAAAAGGTGATTACTGGGTAATTGACAGGAAATCAGGTTCACTAAGCCAATTAGGGAAAACTCTGCCGGCATCTTCGTTGATGTTTGCCAAGTTTTCACCCGATGGAAATTCCGTTGCCTATGTAAGCGGGAATAATATTTATGTTGAAGATCTGGCGAGTTCAAAAATCAAACCTTTGACAAACGACGGTTCGGTGACACTTATTAACGGTACTTTTGACTGGGTTTATGAAGAAGAATTTGCCTGTCGCGACGGATTCCGCTGGAGCCCCGACAGCAAAAAAATTGCATACTGGCAGATTGATGCCAGTCACATCAGGAAATTTTACCTGATCAATAACACCGATTCAATTTATTCAAGAATCATACCAATAGAATATCCAAAAGTCGGACAGAATCCTTCTTCCTGCAGGGTAGGGGTCGTTAACATTGATGATGCCAGGACCACCTGGATGAACATCCCGGGGGATCCGGTTCAGAATTATCTTGTCAGATTGGAATTTATCCCTTCTACCGATAAGTTGCTGCTTCAGCAGCTAAACCGTAAACAAAATTCAAGCAAGCTTATAATAGCTGATGCTGCTACCGGCAATTCCAGTATTATCCAGGAGGAATCAGACCTGGCATGGGTTGATATCTATCAGCCGGGAAACATTTATTCAATTGACTTTACCAATAAATTTATATGGTTAAATGATACAAAAAGTATCCTCTGGGATTCTGAAAAAGACGGCTGGAGACATCTTTACCAGGTCTCACTCGAAGGGAAACCGGAAAAACTTGTGACAAACGGAAATTATGACTTTATTGATATAATATATGTCGACCAGAAAAAAGGATTCGTTTATTTTATGGCCTCGCCTGATAATGCAACCCAGGACTACCTGTACAGGACTAAACTGAATGGAAAAGGAAGTGCCGAACTGATTAGTCCTGTCGGATTAAAGGGAACTCACAGTTATTCCTTCTCACCAAATGGTAAATATGCAGTTCATTCATATTCAAATAGTTATACCAAACCAGCACGCGAGTTTATTACTGTTGCTGATCAGAAACCCCTTGATAAAAAAAGGAGCATTATGGCCAGTCTCGATTCTCTTACAGTTAAACCATCAGTTGAGTTTTTTAAGGTCAGGACCGAAGATAATGTCGAAATGGACGGATGGATGGTAAAACCTGTGAACTTCGATCCGGCAAAGAAATATCCTGTAGTATTTTATGTGTATACTGAGCCTGCTGAAGCCACTGTTATCGATGCTTACGGCAGAAGCCGGAACTTTCTCTACCTGGGCGACATGGCTAAGGATGGATATATCTATATTTCACTCGATAACAGGGGTACACCAGCACCGAAAGGTTCTGCATGGAGGAAAGCCATATACAGGAAGATAGGACAGATCAATATACACGATCAGGCCATGGCAGCAAAAGAAATACTGAAATGGAATTTTGTAGACCCTGAAAGAATTGCAGTATGGGGATGGAGCGGTGGAGGGTCTGCCACATTGAACCTTATGTTCCAGTATCCCGATATATACAAGACAGGTATTGCAATTGCAGCTGTTGCCAATGAGCTTACCTACGACAATATTTACCAGGAACGCTATATGGGCCTTCCGCAGGAAAATATCGAGGATTTTATCAAAGGATCACCTGTTACATATGCAAAAAACCTGAAGGGTAACCTGTTGTACATACATGGCACTGGTGATGATAATGTTCACTATCAGAATGCCGAAATGCTTCTCAATGAACTTATTAAATACAACAGGCAATTTCAGTTTATGGCTTATCCTAACCGGACTCATGGTCTTTCTGAAGGAGAGGGCACACTACTGCATCTGGCTACTCTTTATACCAGTTATTTAAAGAAGAATTGTCCTCCGGGTGGGAAGTAATATCCTTAGCCCATAAATCTTCTCTGTGGCTCTCTGTGTAGCTAAAAAGCGAAATAACGGAGAGAAGAAGGATTATATATTTTAATATAAGATCCTTACACGTATCGTATGCGGGATATTCTTCAGGTCTTTGAGAACTGAGGCATCAAGCTCACTGTCGGTTTCCAGGATAACATACCCGAGGTCAGCATCTGTTTGCAGGTATTCCGCTGAAATATTGATTCCCCTTGAAGAAAAATAGTGATTTATTTCACCTAGAACACCGGGTACATTTTTATGAATATGCAAAAAACGTTGTTTGGAAGAATTTGCCTGCAGTGCAATCTCGACAAAATTAACAGCACCAATTGTTGAGCCCGTATCGCTGTATCTTACAAGTTTTTCAGCAACTTCCAGTCCTATGTTGGCCAGAGCTTCCAGTGTACTTCCGCCAATATGAGGTGTAAGAATTACATTATTAAATTCCTGGAGATCATTCTCAAACGGTTTATCATTTGAAGATGGTTCATGGGGAAAAACATCAGCAGCCACACCAGCCAGTTGCCTGGATCTTAAGCCTTCTGCAACGGCCTTATAATCAACAACATCACCACGTGATGCATTTATCAGGCATGCTCCTTTTTTCATAAGATCAATCTGCTCTTTTGAAATCATATTTCTTGTCAGTTCCGTTAAGGGAACATGCATAGTTATTGTATCAGAGATCTTTAACAGTTCATTCAGACTGGATACAGGTTTTGAATTTCCCAGGCTCAGTTTCTTTTCAATATCATAATAAATTATATTCATACCAAGACTCTCTGCAAGGATAGAGACCTGGGTACCAATATGTCCATAGCCTATAATACCAAGGGTCTTGCCTCTTACTTCAACCGAGTTATTAAATGATTTTCTCCAGATTTTCTGATGTGCCAGTGCATTTTTTTCAGGAATGCCACGCATCAGCATTATACACTCAGCTATAACCAGTTCCGCTACAGAGCGTGTGTTCGAAAAGGGAGCATTAAATACAGGGATCCCCATCATTTTGGCATCCTGAATATCAACTTGGTTTGTACCTATACTGAAGCATCCTATAGCAAAAAGCTTTGGAGTATTGAGCAGCATGTTTTTACGAAGCTCAGTGCGGCTTCTGATACCGATAATATGAGTAGTCTGCAATTTTTTTTCCAGTTCATCGCCTGACAGCGCCCCGTTAAGACATTCAACATCGGTATATCCGTTTTCCCTGAAGTACATGCTGGCATTATCATGGATTCCTTCCAGTAAAAGAACTTTGATCTTACTCTTGTCAAGTGAAAAATGTTTCATTGGCAGACTATTAAGGATTAAATTATAATTATAATAATATCATAAATTAAATCGTGAAAAGTAAATATAAGAGTCCGTTTCTGCAAATAATTTAAAGCGCTTTCATCGAAATGATTATGATTTAACTTAAATAGAGCCGGGTTTCTTATTGTCTGAAAGTTTTTGTATCTCCTGAAATCAATATGTCATTGTAGTTTCAGATTCATTGTATTCAGTTCATTATTTCCCATTTATTACTTCTTTTTCGGGGAGCCCGCTGATCTTATTGTTTTTCATTTCGACAGGGAGACTATTGGCTGTAAGAAGCAATGCAGCAACCTGCTTACCTCCTCCTGTATTACGGAAGATATTATCTTCAAGAACAACGCCTTCTGCTTTACAGTTTACTGCTATACCGTATCCCTTTTCTTTTATCCCGTTGTTTTCGATCAGGTTATTTTTGAAGATACTCCTGTGAGGTGCATTCTGAGATAACTCTCCCCTTAGCTGGATTCCATCCGAACCGTTTTCAAAGATATGATTACCTGAATATAACATGTCAGTATCCTTATGCCCGGTACTTATACCAGTGATACCATTGTTATGAAAACTGTTATTCCTTACAATTCCATTTCTCACCCGCCAGCAGACGAAAAGACCGTAACCGTCATTATTATGGCTGTTGTTTCCTTCAATAAGTGTGAAAGGAGATCCGGTACCAGGGTGCAGGCCGCTGTTGGCACAGCCATAGACTTCGCAATTACGGACTGTGACATATTCGGTTATCTGCCAGCTGATGCCGTCGCAGTTGAAGTTTCTTACAGTAACATTTTCGACAGTCGCCTTGTTAACTTTATGAAGATAAATGCCTCCGGCACGGCATCCGTCTATCATGTCATTGCTTTCCCTGCTGCCATCGACCGTAAGATTTGCAATCCTTATATTTTTCGCCTCAACAGCAGAAATCACTGAACAATTGTTTGACACTGTTCCTTTTTTGTCGGTGTGGTAATCACGAAGAAGATAATCATCAACATAAATTACATTTCCTTTTATTGCGCTGATTTTTGTGGTTGTAAGGTCCCATCCCGATCGCTGATTCTCATCATAAACTGCCACTCCCATACCGGGTTTGAATCCGGAGGCATCTTTAACTGTTATCTGCAATTCACCATAATCAGCATCAACGGCAAAAGGAGAACTGAATCCTTTGCACTTCTTTAATAATGTTTTAGCTCCCGATCCGACCAGGGACATGTTATCATACAATCTTACGGGAGCTATAATATCATACGTTCCCGGTAAAAGCATGACAGTACCTCCATTGCTGCTTTTATGCAGAGCATCTATTGCAATCTGGATAGCTTCCGAAGTGTAACCATTAATATCTGAATTCACCCCACCTACAGTAATTGTCCTTTCCGGAATTACAGGATTTACAACTGAAACAGCCTGCGAATCGTTCACAATTGCAATTTCCTGAGGATCATTGTTTTTCTGTGAAACAGAGACGGTGCTTATTTTACCGGCGATCTTCCCGTTATGGCTGATACAACCGGTCATAATAATCATTAAAGAAAAAAGAGTTTTGATGGCTTTCATATTATTCTGGTTTTTTATCAATATCAAATTGATTACACTAAGGTAGTTAAAAATGTAGAATGTTTAAATGGGCTGCCTTCGCATCTTACTTTGTCAACTCTCAAAGCCATAGCTGATGAAGCGATCTTCAACGATTAAAAGGGGGAAGTTTTTGAATTAATATCGAATAAATTGCCTGTCAGGGCATTAATCAGGGAGTAAATAAAAAAAAAAATAGAGGATGCAAAAGTGGTATAAATAAAAGGGGACAAGAAGACCAGATGCAATTCAACTTTTCCCCTTTCCTTATCAATCTCTAATAAGAAACAACCTTATAGCCTCTCTTGAGATATTTTGTAAGGGGAACTCCCATGCCTTTTACGTCCACCTGGCAAACTTTCAGATCGTTTGTAACACTGTACATATTAGCACATGCAATACATGCCTGTACGATAACTCCCTCTTTTTGCATAGAGGCAACTTTATCTTTCAGTGTCTGATTCTCTGCAAGCAGTTTTTCCGATGGCCCCCATACTACAAGGATAACTTCATCAAACCACTTGAATTTTTTAGCTGCGCCGGCGTACATCAGGCATGCTTTCTCTGCTACTTCCGGATCGCCGCTAGACCATACGACAACAAGAGTGTCTGATGGTCCTGCAACTTTTGTTTGTTGGGCGTTTGCATTTTTTACTGTTGCTGCAAGCATAAAAAATGCAATCAGAATAAGTTTTGTATTTACTTTCATTTTCACTGTTATTAAATTCCAGATATCAATTGTCTGTAAATTCATTAACAAAAATCCATCGAAGATGTTTTAAAAATAAAATTATTCCTTTTGCAGTAACACAGATCTGTAGTATGCCACCTGTTTCCTGATCAATCAGATACCTCCCGTTGTCTTTTTCCCCTTATTCATGGATTTTTATTTTTCTTCGAGTAATGTCAGGATGTCATAGTGACTTAGCCATTTATCACTATTTCCGGTTAAAACTTATTTATTCGTTATTTCTTTGCATTTTTGCCCGATAAATTTTAGTGATATGAAGTCGTGGTTTTCCGGTGACGCTTTCGCAGCCATGCATGTCAAAAACTTCCGGTTCTTTCTGTTCTACCGGATTTTTATGACAATGGCCAGCCTGATGCAATCGGTAATTGTAGGGTGGCAGATATACGATCTGTCGCATAATGTTCTCTGGCTGGGGTTCATCGGACTTGCAGAGGTTATCCCTCAGGTCAGTATATCTCTTTTTGCAGGACATTATATAGATTTATGGCACAGAAGAAAAATTGTCAATTATACTACACTTTTACTTATACTGGCTTCACTGGTTTTGCTTATTTATAGCTCAAATGAATCATACTTCTCAGCGAAATTTGGCATCTTGCCAATTTTCGCTGCTATCTTTTTGGCCGGACTGGCACGTGGAGTATTGGGCCCCGCCCAGGTTGCATTAATGGGACAACTGGTGCCGAGGAATTTATACGCCAATGCTGCCACATGGAACAGTGCCAACTGGCAGGTGGCTGCGGTTCTGGGACCTGCAATCGGAGGACTTGTTTATGGTTTCCGGGGGGTAGTGACGGCCTATTCACTGTCATTAAGTTTATATACTCTTTCTTTCTTTATGATAATGCTGATAAGAGTCGGACAAACACGAAGTGATTGAAACTGACGAGGGGGTATTCACCAGGATAAAAAGCGGTATTAGATTTGTCTTTAAAACCCCGGAACTGCTTGGCGCTTTTACACTCGATATGTTTGCAGTATTATTCGGAGGAGCTGTTGCAATGCTCCCGGGATTCGGATCCCACATTCTTCATGTTGGCCCGCAGGGGCTGGGCCTTCTCAGAGCCTGCCCTGCCATAGGAGCCATAATTATGGCAATTGTTCTTATGTTTCGTCCTCCTATGAGGGAAACAGGCAAAGTACTTTTTGTTTGTGTTCTCGGTTTCGGACTTTGTATGATCGGTTTCGGACTATCGAAAAGCTTCATACTATCAGGCGTGTTATTAATTCTTAGCGGTGCTTTTGACAATGTAAGTGTTGTGATAAGAGGGACTATTCTCCAGCTTTTTACTCCCGATGAAATGCGTGGACGTGTTGCATCGGTAAACAGTATATTTATAGGTTCATCGAATGAACTGGGTGCTTTCGAATCGGGTGTCTCAGCTAAATTAATGGGTCTTGTTCCTTCGGTAGTATTCGGAGGGATAATGACGCTTGCAGTCGTTTTTACCACTATAAAGATGAATAAACCCCTCCGTAAATTGTCACTGAAAAATAAGATGTAATTTAAGAAGGAAGAATGGGGTGAACAGAACAGACGGAATATGAATTTCTGTAGTTAAATCATTTAAATACTCCAGTGGCTCAAAATTACCTATAAATGATTGAATGACTTCATATAAGTAAGATCCTATCCTGTTCTCCCCCCAATAAAAGCCTTATTAATTTATTCCCAGCTTTTTTGCTATTGCCGCAGGTATAGCTTTTTTGTTCACCATAATATTTGTGGTTTGCATCATTACATAGGGTCTCGATACAAAAATGAATCCATTATACTTTCCGGTAACCCCCCATGAGTTCTTTACTTTATAGAAAGTGTTTCCGGACTGGTCGGTCGCTATACCTATTATATGCATTCCATGATCGTCGGTTGTGGAATAATTATCAAATGCTTTCTGCCTCATTTCCTGTGTTATTGTTTTTTCAGGGTGAGGTCCGTCAAAAGCTTTGCTTGCTTCCTCTTCCGTCATTTCGTTCCAGTTTTTTTCAGGAATTATAGCGACTCCATGTTTCATGGAAAAGCCCTTATCGCTCATATCACTGGCCCATGCTACGGTATACCCGTTATTTATGGAATTATCAATAACCTCCATAAATTCATCTAGAGGTAGGTTATAGAAAGAACCGGCAGCCCAGTTATCAGGTATTTCAAGCACAAATTGTTTATAGAAGGGATGATGGCTGAATGAAGTTAAGAGAACATAGTCGTCGGGATTAATACCCAGCTCCTTCATAAAACTTGCCGGAGTATAAGTTTTGCCTTCATACTCAAAGCTGGCCGGGATTTTCCCCAGATATGCATCGAGGATCCCATTCAGTCCTGGAAACCAGGCAGTTGTAAGTTTACGGCTTTTAATAACAGCATCCATATATCCTTTCAGTGCAGCATCCATCTCAGTATGATTATGTTTTGTCTCTCCGTAGTTAAGACCAGGATAAACGGTATCTGGAACCAGACCCACTTCGCGGCATCCATTAAGCAGATCCCCGTATTCACCTCCTCCGGCGAATGTTGAACTTCCATGCATTCTTGCATACATCTCTGCTTTTTTCTCATATGTGTGTCTTACAATAAACATTTCAGAAAGATCGTAAGGCTTCTTTCCCATTCGCAATAATTCTGATTCAAGCATTGAGATTCCGGAAAAACACCAGCAGGTTGATGTCGCATTCTGATTTTTTACGGGTGTACAGGCCATCTCTTTTTTCATTGTAAAGATGTACCCGGTGTCCTGGCTGCTGGCTAGTGTACTGACGAGTAGTAAGAGGATAACCAGTTTTAATAATTTGTTCATAGTATTGAATTATTAGTTTTTAAATAAATGATTTATTAATAATATCATTAAATTATTTCTTCTGAGAGAAGAAGTTTCAAATCTAATAAATTGGAATAATTATTAACATTAAATACCAGGATAAATACCGGTTTATTTAATTTTGGCTGGTTCACTTCATCCGGTAAAAAAAGAGTATAACATATGCTACTATCACAATAGTATCGGATTTGTGTTATTAATAAAGTTTAAATTTTAATTTTAGGTCATAACTTTATGCTATGGAAAAGACCCTGGGATTTTTAGCTCCGGTAATTGTCTCACTTATAATCTTTATTCTGAATGCATTGTTGCCTGGCAGATGGGTGACCGGATATGTAACTAAAGCAAATTCAACAGAAAAGATGAGATACCACCTTAACGGTATCCTTGTCTTTTTCACTGTGCTTTTATTATGGTTTTTATCGGGATATTTTAAAATAGTCCCATTTGACTGGCTTTACACTTACAGATGGTATGGCCTGGCCGGAGCATTTTTTGAAGGTGTAATTTTTTCCCTGGCTGTTGTACTTAATTATCAGCCGGTAAGGAAAAGTTTCCTGTCTGACCTCTTTTTTGGCAGGATAGAAAACCTGCAGCTCTGGGGTGGGAGAACGGATGCAAAAATGTGGCTGTACCTTACAGGAGCCACAATGCTTGAGCTTAATGCGCTCAGTTTTACTGCCCATCATTTAGTGTTGTATGGCGATCATGCCTCGGGTGGTCTGATTCTTTCGGCAGCTCTGATTTCTTACTTTGTTATCGATTATTTTATCTTCGAGGAAGTCCATTTGTATACATATGATTTATTTGCAGAAAGAGTCGGATTCAAGTTAGGATGGGGATGCATCGTATTCTATCCCTATTTTTATCCCGTTTTTTTATGGTCTACTGCAGAACTGCATGATCCTCATACTCCAAGGTGGTTACTTGCAATCTATGCCGTCATTTTCTTATCCGGATGGATATTATCACGAGGCGCTAATTTGCAAAAGTATTATTTCAAAAAAGATCCGGGGAGAGCATTTTTATATATCGTACCTGAAACGATAACAGATGGTAATAATGCCTTGCTGGTCAATGGATTCTGGGGGCTCAGCAGGCATATAAATTATTCAGGCGAGATTCTAATGGCATGCGGTATAATTCTTTGCACAGGATACCCGGCTTTGATCTGGCCATGGTTATATCCTTTATATTATATACTTCTTTTAACAACTCGTCAGAGAGATGACGATAAAAGATGTGCACTGAAATATGGTGAGCTCTGGAAAACTTATGAGAAAAAAGTTCCATTCCGTATCATTCCCTTTTTATATTAATTATCAAAGCAAATAAGTGACCGGGATAGCAGGAGAAGAGGAAAAACCTGTCTCATATCATAGATTCTGTTACTAATTATAATTTATACATTTTCCGGGTTGTATCTCCCATAATGTTTACAGCAATTTTCCTGGGTAAGATCTTTTGCATTATAAATGATACAATCCTGTTACCTCTTCCTGTGATGAGAAATGGTTGTTTTCCTAATTTCTTAAAACATTCTTCCGGCACCTCTTCCGGTTCAAGTACTCTGGGAGTCAAAAAACCTGTTTTTTCAGGTAATGTATTCTTGTACCCAGGTGTTGCTGTGGCTCCGGCGCAACATGCTATTATATCAACACCTCTGTTTTTCCACTCGTACCACAGACTTTCTGCAAGGATCCTGTTAAAAGCTTTAGTTGCGGCATACACCGATAAAAATCCGCTGCCCTGAAGACCGGCCAGGGAAGTCATCAGAACAATTGCCCCTTTTCCCCGTGATACCATTTTCCCGCCGTATAAATAGACCATATCCAGTGGGGTTTTTATATTGACCTGAACTGCAAGGCTGTGATTATCAACTGAATTGTTCAGAAACGGACCAATGTATGACAGTGCGGCATTATATACCAGCAAGCTGATTTCCCGGCCATTCAATGTTTCCTCTATTTTTCTTGTGGCATCTGCCTCCGAAAGGTCACATGTGATGCATATAGCTTTTATTCTATATTTATTCTCCAATGAATCAGCTAATTGTTGTAACGGTTGATGACGACGGGCAATGAGTACCAGATCCACTCCCTCTGCCGCCAGCCTGGTGGCAAAAGCAGCGCCTATACCTTCGGAGGCACCTGCTACCATAGCCGTATTGCCATATTTTTCTTTCAGGTTCATTGCTTAAATAAAGATAGAGGATAAATGGATAAAGATAAAAAGGAGAGTATTAAAAAT
>CAVVGP010000065.1:0-71203 GCA_963747625.1 uncultured Bacteroidales bacterium
AAAATTTTCGTAATGGCTTCGTGCAATCTTTTCACAATATCGGAACCCTTCTTCCGATGACCAGTGTTTTCGTTTCGTATGAAGTTTTGATTCGTGCATCTTTAAAAACATGAAGTGAATCTATTTCTCTTGAACTAATATGAGAAACGGCTGGGGGAAAAGCAAGCCGATTTACTGAATGGTTACATTTACCGGTACGGTATAGAAAAAACAGGAATTTCGTTATCAACGAAATTTTTGCCAAGGTCAGATGCCTGAGTTGTAAAAATATCTTTGAGAGGAAAATTACCGTTGCTTTTTTTTCCACCATCGATTCAGCCGTTCGCGGATATCTTTTTCTCTGCCGAGATCGGTGGGTTTGTAATAGAGTTTGTCCTTCAAATTATCCGGAAGAAATTGCTGTTCGATAAAGTGGCCTGGAAAATCGTGGCTGTATTTATATTCTTTTCCATAGCCAAGTTCTTCCATCAATTTTGTCGGTGCATTGCGGATGTGCAGAGGAACGGGAAGATTGGGGAGATGGCGCACATCGCACCACGCCTGTTCGATCGCAAGATAGGAGGCATTGCTTTTCGGCGCTGAAGCAAGATAGGCTGCCGTTTGTGCGAGGACAATCCGGGCTTCCGGCATACCGATATAATCGATGGCTGTGAAGCATGATGTCGCCAGTGTGATGGCGTATGGATCCGCGTTGCCGATGTCTTCCGAAGCCAGCACGATCATCCGGCGGGCAATGAATTTCGGATCCTCGCCGCCGTCCAGCATGCGCGCCATCCAGTAGATTGCCGCATCAGGATCGCTGCCGCGCACACTTTTAATAAAAGCCGAAATAATATCGTAATGCTGTTCGCCTTCCTTATCATAGAGCGTATATTTGCGCTGAAATGCCTCTTCAATCTTTTGCTTGGTGATACGTCACAGAGCCATCGGCATTCGGTTTTGTCAAGCGGAGGGAATTTTCCAATCCGTTCAACAATTTTCGCGCATCGCCGCCGGAAAGAAGCATCAGAAATTCGCGATCGGCAATTTCAATCTTCCATTTGACAGACGGGATCGTGTCGCGAGTGGCATGATCCAGAATTGTATTCAGCGATTCTCTGCCCAGCGATTCCATGCACATAGACCTGACACCGGGAAAGAAGCGGAGAGATAACTTCAAAGGAAGGATTTTCCGTTGTCGCGCCAATCAGCGTGATGGTTCCCTCTTCAACCGAATGCAACAGTGCATCCTGCTGTGCTTTGTTGAACCGATGAATTTCATCGATAAAGAGAATAGTGCGTTTATTAAGTTTTGTGAGATTTTTTTCAGCGCGAGCGATGACTTCTCGGACATCTTTGACACCAGCTGCAACAGCATTGAGCTGATGAAATTCCGCCTTTAACATGATTGCCACAAGCCGCGCCAAAGTTGTTTTCCCTACTCCCGGCGGCCCCAGAAAATCATCGACGCAATTTCGCCGTGTTCCAACATGAGACCGAAGAGGTTTTCCGGGTTGGGTCAAATGGTCCTGCCCGACAAATTCATTTAACGTTTTCCGGCGAACACGTTCCGCTAGTGGCGCAAACGAGGGACGTTCGGAAAAGATACTTCTTTATAAAATAAATCAGACATGGACGATATACAAATTCAGATTGATTCGGAAATCTATTATTTTGGATTTTCATCTGGCACTTCACTTCTATCTTCTAGAATTCCTTCTTTATTTTTCTTTCTTCACTTGATAAACTGTTTCACCTTCTCGTTTCATACCGTATTTTTCACGAGCGGTTTTTTCGATAGTTTTCTTGTCTCCCTCCAACGCTTTGATCTGTTCCTGCAATCGTTTTGTTTCTAAACTGTCGGCTTGGATTTTTTCGATCCATTCATCGTGTTGCGATTCGAGCCTGAGGCGATAATAATCCCTTTATTATCAAATAAAAGGTAGAGAACAAGAGAAAGAGAAGACGAAAAGCACCGTACGTTTTTTATTCTTCGCAGCACTTTTTGCAATTTTTTTCAACAATCGTTCCGGTCGGATATTTCTGTAGAATTGATTATCCATCGATAATTTCACATGTCCGTACTGCATGTGCCATTCACCTTTTAGGGTACCAATTTGTTTCGGTTGATATGCTGTTTTAAGTTTTTTTTTCGCGGTATCACGCTTGACATGCAAGCTGAATCAATTTATCTAACAAAACAGAATATGAAACTCCGGAAGCTTGCCAGAGTTTCGGATACATACTGATGGAAGTAAAACCGGGAAGAGTATTGATTTCGTTGAGAACTATACGATTGCTTTTCGATTCAGAAGAAAATCAACACGCGCCATGCCTGCACAATCGAGGTCCGAAATGCCTCCAACGTGTATCTTTGTATTTCTTTACAACAGGTTTCGGAAGTTTCGCCGGAATAATTTTCTGTTGTTTTTCCGTCGATATATTTTGCATCATAGTCATAAAACTCATTCGATGGAACGATTTCGCCTAAACCGACGCGGCCGGACTGTCATTTCCCAGCACCCGCATTCGATCTCGCGCGCATTTTTTACCCCTTGTTCCACTAAAATTTTTCTGTCGAACTGCGCCGCATTGCTCAATACGAAGCAAGCAATTCTTTACGGTCATGGGCTTTGTTGATACCGATATTCGAGCCGGAATTCGCCGGTTTATAAAAAGCGGATACTTTAATTTCCGCTCAATTTCCGTAATTATTTTTTCTGCTGTTTTAAATTTTTAATACGACAAACCAGACACCGGGCGTTACAGGAATATTCGCTTGCTGTAATATTTCTTTTTGAATGACCTTGTCCATTCCCACTGCCGACCAGAGTGATCCCGCCGCCACATAAGGGAATATCCGCGAATTCCAATAGTCCCTTGAAGCGCGCCATCTTCACCATGGACATACCATGGACTAACAGGAAAAATAACATCGAGTGATTTGCGCAATGCCACTGTCATCGGAAGTAACCATCGATTGCTTGCGAGGGTCTGGAACAAGCAAGTGTTCCGGTTCATTATCGATGGATTGTCGTTCCTTCAACAGGCGAATTGTTTCTCCGGAACTCAGCCATTTTCCGGTCGGCGCTATCCCGATAGGAACGACTTCATATTTTCCTTATCCAGCGCTTGATAACTGATGAAGCAGAAACAAGCGAAAATCTTCATGTTCGACTGATCTTCCGCCAAAATATTAGAATAGCTTTGTCGGGTTGGTATCCGCAACTGGAAGTTGATGCCAATATGCAGCATTATCTTCAGGTTCCGGTAGCCTATTATCCTAATCTGAACAATCCCCTCAGTATACTCCGTATATTCCTTTACCTTCCACAGCGACCAATTCATCATCCGGATGTTTTCTGCAAACCAGACATTATACAGCAACAGTTTATTTTTTGCTGCGAGAACTTCCAAAGAACTTCGCAAACAGGCTTCACAAAACACAGAAAATTCAAAGATTAATACATATGTTGATGTAACAAAAGCTTTTTTCGATGTGTTATTGACAGAAGAGCAGCTTAATGTTCTGAATGAAGATATACTTCGACTGCAGCGTAATTATAAAGATGCTTACAATCTTTATAAGAATGGATTGACAGACAAAATAGATTATCAACGTACTGCAATATCTCTCAGCAATGCACAGGCACAAAAAAAATCTACAGAAGAAGCTATAAAAGCCAAATATTCTGTATTAAAACAACTTATGGGAGTGGTTCCTGAAAAACAGTTAACCGTTTCATATGATTCATCCAAATATGAAAATGAAATATTAATTGATACAACAAAGATACTGGATTATAACAATCGTATTGAATATCAGCTATTGCAGACTACATTGAAACTTGCAGAATTCTGAAATCAGCTATTACAGGTGGTCATTTCTTCCGACTTTATCTGCATTTTATAACTATGATCCCTGCATATGCGAATAACCAGTTTTCTGAATTATATAATAATGAACAATCCAACTTCCTTCTTTGGTTTGAAATTCACACTTCCTCTTTTCCAGGGAATGAACAGGCTGGAGAATTTGAGCAAGGCAAAACTGCAATACCAGCGACTCCAACTTGGAATGGACTATCTGAAAAGCGCAGATAAACAGTGAATATACTCAGGCTCTTTCTGCTTATAAAAGCAATCTGAATGAGCTGAGAATTGCAAAAAATAATATCACCATTGCAAAGGATATCTTTAATACTGTGAAATTTCAGTATGATAAAGGAATTAAAGCATATCTTGAAGTTATAGTTTCTGAAACAGATTTACGCACTGCAGAACTTAATTATTTAAATATACTTTTCCAGGTTCTCACCAGCAAGATGGATTTGGAAAAAGCTTTAGGAGATATAAAAGTCAATTGACAACTATTGAATTCAATGATAATAACTTAAAGCCGACTTTAAATTTGTAATACTATGTATAAAATATCTCATATAATAATATATTTTTCATTGCTGGCGGGTTTGTATCCTGTTCGGGAGATGCGGCAAATAAAAAGACGGAAGTGCCTGCAGTACCTGTAACAGTGACAAATGTCAGTCTGACAAAAGCAGTATTCTACAATTCATATCCTGCAAATATTGTGGCATTAAAAGAGGTGGAATTGCGCGGGCAGGTAAGCGGATATATAACAGGAATATATTTTACTGAAGGTAAAGAGGTTCATACAGGAGAGAAATTATATGAAATTGACCGTCGCAAATATCAGGCAGCTTATGAGGAAGCTCAGTCAAATGTAAAGATTGCTGAAGATAATCTTGAGAAAGTTCAGCGTGATGCTAACCGATATACTGATCTTGCCAGCCAGGATGCGGTTGCAAAACAGCTTTATGATAATGCAATGACAGATCTTAAAAATGCCAAACAGCAGGTTGATGTTGCAAATTCAGAACTGATTAAGGCCAAAACAGATTATGAATATTCTTTAATTAATGCACCATTTGATGGTACGATAGGTTTTTCAAGTGTAAAGCTTGGAGCTCTTGTAACTCCCGGTCAGACACTTCTTAATACAATTTCCTCAGATGACCCTATGGGTGTTGATTTTGAAATAAGTGAAACAGAGCTTAGTCGTTTTCAGCAGCTGGAGAATGCAGCTGATTTCAAAAAATGATACAACATTCAGAATTATTTTGCCTGATAATTCAATATATCCATATACTGGGAAAGATAAGTGTTATTGACAGGGCTGTTGATCCGCAGACAGGTACAATCAGGGTCAGGATAACTGTTCCGAACCATGAAAGAATGCTTAAACCAGGAATGAGTTGCAAGGTTCTTGTGCTGAATGCAAATGCTGGTCAGCAGATAATTATTCCATTTAAGGCAGTACTGGAGCAATTGGGAGAATATTTTGTCTTTGTGGTAAAAGATAAAAATGTTAAACAGGTAAAGGTCTCACTGGGTCCAAGGGTTATTCAAATGTAATTGTATTGAAAGGGCTCAAAGGTGATGAAACAATAGTGGTTGATGGCATCAGAAGCTCCACGATGGTTCAGAAATCACAATCGTCAGCACCTCAGAGCGCAAAAGCATAACTAAAAAGGAAAGCAATTAAATTTTAAGATTGAAACTTATTTCATGATAGCCGATACCTTTATAAAACGTCCGATCACAGCTATAGTAATTTCAATGGTCTTAGTGATAGTAGGAACATTGGCGATACTCAACCTGCCTGTCAGTCAGTATCCTGATATTACTCCGCCTGTAGTGCAGATATCAAGTCAGTATACAGGGGCTGATGCTACCACTGTGGAGCAAACTGTAACTACTCCAATAGAAATACAGGTCAATGGAGTTCCCGGAATGAATTATATCCAAAGCAACAGCACCAACGATGGTCGTTCAACTATGAATGTCTATTTTGATATAGGCACTAATGTTGATATTGCCACTACTGAAGTACAGAACAGGGTAAATATTGCAACCCCTATTTTGCCTGATGAAGTGAAAAGATTGGGAATTACAGTTCGCAAGACGTAATCCGAGCGTACTTATGATGTTGCTATTTATCTCTCCTAAAGGAACACATAACATTCAGTTTCTTGATAATTATACCAATATATTTGTCAGGGATGCTCTTTTAAGGGTAAAGGGAGTAGGAGATATTTTCGCAAGGACTGATGATTTCAGTATGCGAATCTGGCTTAAGCCTGATAAGATGGCAAGTCTTGGATTGACAGCCACCGATGTTCTTAATGCTGTTCAGGAACAGAATGTTCAGGTGGCTGCCGGTTCAATTGGAACACCACCTCAGCCTTCCGGCCAGCCTTTCGAATATACTGCAATTGTCAATGGAAGGCTCAGCAGTGTAGAAGATTTCAAGAATATTATTGTCAGGTCAAATCCTGCTGAAGGTTCAATAGTTTATTTAAAGGATGTTGCCCGTGTTGAGTTAGGTAAATTCAATTATTCAGGTGTTTCATTTGTTGACAAGCAGACGTGCTTCATACATGATGATATACCAGACTCCCGGGTAGCAATGCTCTTGATGTTGCCAATGGTGTTTATAAGGCTCTATGGCTCAGCTCAGCAAATCTTTTCCGAGCGATGTTGCTTATAATGTGCCTTTTGAATCTGTCTCAGTAGTAAAGGTATCTATAAGAGAAGTTGTCAAAACTCTGCTTGAAGCATTGGCACTGGTGGTATTGGTGGTATTTATTTTCCTGCAGGACTGGCGTTCTACTATTATTCCGGTTCTTGCAATTCCTGTTTCAATAATAGGTACTTTCATTTTCTTCATTCCTCTGGGTTTTACCATTAATAAGCTTACGCTTTTCGGCTTTGTTCTTGCAATCGGTATAGTTGTGGATGATGCAATAATAGTGGTTGAAGCGGTGCAGCGTTATATGGAAGAGCAGCATCTTCCCCAAAAGAAGCTGCCCACAAAGCTATGGCAGATATATCAGGTCCTGTTGTTGCCATTGCACTTGTTCTTGCTGCTGTTTTTGTTCCTGCCGGATTTTTGCCCGGTATTGTCGGAAGGTTATATCAGCAGTTTGCAATCACAATAGCCATTTCGGTTCTCATATCTGCATTTGTTGCTCTTTCTCTCACTCCTGCTCTTATGTTCCTTATTTCTGAAGCCCCACCATATAAATCAATCTTCAAAAGGGCTTAACTATCTCTTCTTTCATTTTAATAAATGGTTCAACAGGAGAACGGAAGGATATACAAACAATGTCCGGAAAGCTATAAAAAATTCCCGTTATATTGTTATTCTGCTGGTTATGATAATCTTTGGTGCTTATGTTATGCTTATCAAAAAACCCACAGGTTTCATTCCACTGGAAGATGAAGGACGTTTATATATTACATTTGAATTGCCTGAAGCTTCTTCAACTTCGCGTACTGTGGAAGTGATGAAGAAAATAATGAATATATTTGAGCCAGATTAAGGGTGTTAACCATTATTCTGCAATTGCAGGTCTTAATGTAGTCACCGGTGCACCAAAAACAAACAGTGGCACTCTCTTCTGCCAGTTAAAACCCTGGGATGAACGCAAAAGCAAATCTGAACAGCTTTTTGCTTTAATGGCGCAGATGCAGGCAAAATTCGCAGCCATCAAAGAAGCTAATATTCTTGTCATACCTCCTCCTGCTATTCCTGGGCTTGGCGCCACAGGCGGCTTCACTTTTGAGCTGCAGCAGCGCGAAAGCAATGATGATATTAAAACTTTTGAACGAAATGTTTATGCTTTCATGGCAGCTGCAAACAAACGACCTGAAATTGCCCGTGCCATAACTTTTTTCAATGCACGTACTCCCAATTATCAGCTCACAGTTGACCGTGATAAATGCAAAAAGATGGGTGTCAGCCTGGCTGAAGTCTTTAATACTATTCAGACATTTCTTGGCAGCAGCTATATAAATGACTTCACTATTTATAACAGGAATTTCCATGTAATTGCCCAGGCAGATACTCTTTACAGAAATGATATTGTTGATATGGATAAATATTATGTCCGTAATCAGCAGGGCACTATGCTGCCATTAAGCTCTGTGATGAGCTATAAAGTCAACGAAAGCGCTTCTATGCTTTCACATTATAATCTTTACCGTACTGGCTGAATTTGTAGGTGATGCAAAAGCCGGATACAGCACAGGGCAGGCTCTCAAAGCATTGCAGGAAACTGCCCAGCAGGTCCTGCCAAAAGGATATGGATATGAGTTTTCAGGCCTGAGCCGTGAAGAGCTGAAAGCAGGTAATACTTCTACTTATATTTTCATCCTGTCAATACTCTTCGTCTTTCTGTTCCTTTCTGCATTATATGAAAGCTGGACAGTTCCTTTCACAATTCTTCTCGGAGTTCCTCTCGCTGCTTTCGGAGCTATACTGGCACTGACATTTACCAAGACTCTGACAGATAATGTTTATGCACAGATTGGTCTTATCACTCTGATAGGTCTTGCTGCTAAAAACTCTATTCTTATCGTTGAATTTGCCAAAGAGCGTGTTGACCGCGGAATGGAAATTGTCGAAGCAACTATTGAGGCTGTTCGTTTGCGACTGCGTCCTATACTGATGACATCCTTTGCTTTCATTTTTGGAGTTTCTCCTTTGGTGTTTGCAACTGGTGCAGGCGCTATTGCACGTCAGACAATAGGATGGTCTGTCCTTGGTGGAATGCTTGCTGCCACTGCATTGGGTGTTTTCATAATCCCGGTTTTGTTTATCCTGATAATCCGTCTCAGTTATGGTAAGAAAAAACTTGCCGAACTTCAGGCAAAGCATAGTTTATCTGCCGATTCTACTGATATGAAGGATTAACGATTGATATTTCAGCCATCTAATCTTCTTTGCCTTCGACAGAGAATTAAAAAGGGCAGAAAATAATTGACTTCAATGTGCAAATTAAAATAAAGATGATTTTTTTAAAACTGGTCAAATTGTTGTGATTTACATTCATACTTAATATCAATCACTTTGGTTGAATAAATAAATATTTTAGAATAAAATAATTAAAGATTTTCAACTTTACTGCAAATCTTAAAATTTGTTAAAAATATTTACTATTTTTGAACCTAAGATTCTTTGCCAAAACAACGCTTTGCCATGAATTGCATTATAGTTGACGACTATTTATTAACCTGCAAAATTCTGGAAGGTTATGTGAGTAAATCCACATCTCTTAACCTGGCAGGTACATTCAGTGATTCTGTAGCCGCTAGGGATGTTCTTACAAAAAGACAGGATATAGATCTTGTTATTCTCGATATTCAAATGCCCGAGATGAATGGTTTCGATTTTATCAGAAGTCTCGACTTTCCACCTAATATAATAATAGTATCATCAGCCGAAGAATTTGCTTTGAAAGCGTTTGACTTTAACGTTGTCGATTACCTTCTTAAACCGGTTACATACGGACGTTTCTGTAAAGCCATCGATAAAACAATAAGGTACTTTACGCGTAAAGAGGTCGCCAACAGCGGCGATGAGGAAATATTCATCAAAAAGGGATCATCTCTTGTAAAACTGAAACTCACTGAGATAATTTATATTGAAGCTCTTGAAAATTATGTTACCCTAAATACCAGTGACGATAAATTTACAATTCATTTTACAATGAAAGCAATTGAAAACCAATTGCCTTCAGGAGTATTTATCAGGGTACACAGGTCATTCATAATTAACAAGAGCATGATCCAGACCATTAAGGAGAACACTCTCGATCTTATAGTCGGAGCTCCGTTAAAAGCATACCGGTCGGGAAATCATTCAGAGACTCTCTTCTGAATGATATTAATGTGATGGCCAGATAATCACAAAAACTTTCTATGCTCTCCAATCGTCAACTGTTCCTGTTGCACCTGGGACAAACTTCGGTGACTCCAATGATGCTTGAAATTGAAAGGGCTGAAGGCATTTACATGTATGGCCCCGGCAACAAAAAATACATTGATCTTATATCCGGCGTTTCTGTCAGCAATACAGGTCATGGCCACCCCAAAGTAATCGAGGCAGTCAAAAAACAGGTGGACCTTTACATGCACCTGATGGTTTATGGTGAGATTATTCAGTCTCCACAGGTAAAGTATGCTGAAAGACTGACAGGAATCCTTCCTCATTCTCTGAATTCCTGCTATTTTGTTAATTCAGGAAGTGAAGCTGTAGAGGGCGGCCTCAAACTTGCTAAAAGATTCACAGGAAGAAGCCGTATAATATCGTTCAGAAATTCCTATCATGGCAGCACTCACGGAGCACTTAGTATACAGGGAAGCGAGATTTACAGGAATGCATTCAGGCCTCTCCTGCCAGACACTTTCCAGATAAGTTTCAATGATGAAAAATCACTGGATCTGATTGATAAGAACACTGCCTGTGTAATTATAGAACCCGTACAGGGAGAGGCTGGCATAATTTATCCTGAAAACAATTTCCTTCGGAAACTTAGAGAGAAATGTAATTCAACCGGTGCATTGTTGATTTTTGATGAGATTCAGACCGGCTTCGGAAGGCTGGGCCATATGTTTGCTATCGACAGGTTCGGGATAGTTCCTGATATTCTTCTTCTTGCAAAAGCTCTCGGAGGAGGAATGCCTCTTGGTGCATTCATAGCTTCAGCAGAAATTATGTCATCGCTCGTGACAAATCCTTCACTTGGTCATATTACTACTTTTGGCGGACACCCTGTTTGCTGTGCTGCAGGTCTGGCCTCCCTGAATGTGATAATAGAAGAAAAACTAGCCGAGAGCTGCTATGCCAAAGCGGCTCTTTTTAGAAAACACCTTGATCACCCTTTAATTGAAGGGGTGAGAGGAGAGGGGCTTTTAATGGCAGTTCAGCTTACTGACCCCTCATATATTCAATATATTATTGCCCATGCTCCGGATCACGGACTGGTTCTTGATTATTTTCTGTTCTGCAATAATGCCTTCAGAATAGCACCACCGTTAATAATCAATGAAAATGAGATAATAACGGCATGTAATAAATTGAGAGAACTACTTGATGATGCGGGTAATAAAATTATTAAGAAATGAAACCATTAATTCTGTCACTGATATTATTTATTTTAGTGTCAAATGGTCCGGCCAAAGGACAGGACTCTTCTGCAGGTATTTCCCAGGTGCTGGAAGAACTTTTTGACAGGCTTGTCGGTAATTATAATGATACAGACAGGATAAAAATCAACGATTCAATAAGGATTGTCCTCGATGGTTATGTCAGGTCCGATACAGTCTTTACTCACAGGTTTACTAACCTCAGGTACCTGGGCCAGATAATCTCACCTGATTCACTCCTAAAAATTATTACCTGGAACCTGGTGTTGGAAAATGAACCTGGCCGGTACTATTGTTATTTCATAAGAAGGGATAATTCTGACAAAAAGAAAATAATATACAAATTGTCAGCAAAATATAATGATGTCCCCGTAAAATCTGATACTGCATACTTTAAATCAGACTGGTACGGTGCCTTATATTATGATTTAAGACCATATGTAATTGAAAATAAGAGGTGCTGGGTGCTTCTTGGGATTGATTATGGCAATCCCTTTATAAGCAGGAAATTAATTGAAGTTTTGAATTTCACCCCTGAAGATTCGATTGTTTTTGGAAGGAAGTGGTTTGTATCAGGAGCTGATACAACATACAGGGCAGTTTTTGAATACGCATCGAACGCCATGATGTCTTTAAGATTCAGGTCTGACAGTTCAATCATTTTTGACCACCTGGTTCCATTTTCGCCTTCACATAAGGACGATCGGCAATTTTATGGCCCTGATTATTCAACTGATGCATACAGTTTTAAATATCCATTCTGGAAACTGGCGATTAATGTAGAGGCACGAAATCAGGAGTAAAGCAGTGATTGCATGCCATATAAAGTGATGTCAGAGTTGAAGAATTCGAATTTTTCTATACAGCTAATACTGCTTTGGCAACATTTTCCCTGCTTTTCCGCAATAACTGCTCCAAACTTTTAATACCTTCACGACCGTTATGCCAAGGAATATAAAAACCCATCTTTACTGTTATGATGACCACAGGGGATTCTCTGAGGATGTCAGAAAGAGGTTTACTGACCTTTCACGATACGGTGTGCTCTCTTTTCAGACTCGGGAAGATTTCATTGATCATCTTGAAGCTGAGAAAGAGAATAATTTCTGCAAGGTTGCTATCCTTGGACTTCACGATACCATGGAACAGTTCGAAATGGTCGACCAGCTTACAATGGAAGTAAAAAGGATCGATCCACGGACAGGGCTCATTCTGCTTGGGCCGCCTGATAAAATGGAATTGATTAAGAAATCACTGAAGTTCAATATTGATGCCTATATTCCCAAAAATGCCAACTCAATACTAAGGATTCATAATACCGTTAAAAAACTGATAAGTGAACACAGCATAGGGATATTCAGGAAAAAAAGAAATATCTCATTATATATTCTTCTGGGATTTTTGATTCTCTCCCTGTTATTTGTCCTGTTTGCCTTTTTCAGGCTTCCTCAATATTTCTGATCAAAAAACTTCTTTTTCCAAACTACCAGAACCAGGAAAGGCAGGTCTGATTAAATAAAGACCAATGTGACTATTTGTCAGTAAAACGCTAACGGCATAACTTTTGAAAGTGATGGGCAGATTATTCATGTTTAACATTAAAAATATCTGAAATGGAAACCGGAAAGATTGGAGTTACTACTGAGAACATTTTCCCGATAATAAAAAAATTCCTTTATTCTGATCATGAGATATTTCTGCGTGAGCTCATTTCAAATGCAGTTGACGCTACGCAGAAATTAAAGACCATGGCCGCTGTTGGTGATTATAAAGGAACTTTAGGCGATATGACAATCCGGGTATCGGTTGATAAGAAGAAAAAAACAATTAAGGTCTCTGATAGCGGTATAGGAATGACAAAGGAAGAACTGGACAAGTATCTAAACCAGATTGCTTTTTCCAGTGCAAATGATTTCCTCGATAAATATAAGGACCAGTCTGGTGCGATAATTGGCCATTTTGGTCTTGGATTTTATTCATCTTTCATGGTATCCGATAAGGTTGAAGTGATAACCAAATCTTATCTGGATAATGCACAGGCAGTTAAATGGAGTTGCGACGGCAGTCCTGAATTCTCAATTGATGAGGTTGAAAAAGAGAATATTGGCACCGATGTCATTTTATATATTGATAAAGAGTCAAAAGATTTTCTTGAAGAAAGTAAAGTTGAACAGTTACTGAAAAAATATTGCAAATTTCTTCCTGTTGAGATAGCATTCGGAAAGGAAACGGAATGGAAAGACGGAAAATATGTTGAAACAGGGAAGGACAAAATAATTAATAACACTAAACCCGCTTGGACATTAAAACCGGCGGACCTGAAAGATGAGGATTACCAAAAGTTCTACAGGGAGCTTTACCCTGCAGGGGATGATCCGTTATTTTATATTCACCTGAATGTTGATTACCCTTTCAAACTGACCGGTATTCTTTATTTTCCAAAGATCAAAAGTAATATTGAAATACAAAAAAATAAGATTCAGTTGTATTGCAATCAGGTGTTTGTGACAGATTCTATAGAAGGCATAGTACCAGAGTTCCTTACTCTGCTGCACGGAGTTATTGATTCTCCCGATATACCCCTCAATGTATCCAGGAGCTATCTTCAGAGCGATTCGAATGTGAAGAAGATATCGAGCCATATAACTAAAAAAGTTGCCGACAGGCTGAATGATATATTTAAGAATAACCGTGAAGAATTTGAGAAGAAATGGGACAATCTTAAACTGTTTATCGAATACGGGATGATAACCGAAGAGAAGTTCTATGAAAAAGCTTCAAAGTTCGCTCTTCTGAAGAATACTGAAGATAAGTATTTTACTTTTGAAGAATATGAGAAAATAACAAAAGAAAATCAGACAGATAAAAATAAAACGCTTATCTATTTGTATTCCACAAATAAGACAGATCAGTACACATATATTGATAAAGCAAAAAGCAAAGGATATGATGTTTTGCTTCTCGACGGTCAGCTCGACGTCCATCTTATCAATCATCTTGAAACCAAACTGAAGGATACCAGATTTGTCAGAGTTGATTCTGACGTCATCGATAAACTTATTCAGAAAGAAGAGACACGTGAGTCAAAATTATCTGAAGAGCAAAAGGAAGATCTTAAGAGTGTTTTCAATGTCAGAGTTAAATCGAAGGAGGTATACAATGTTGTGTTTGAGACTCTTGATGAAAATGAGGCTCCTGTAATAATTACCCAGTCGGAATTTATGCGACGGATGAAGGATATGTCGGCAATGGGAGGAGGGATGAACTTCTATGGTGAATTGCCTGATAGTTATAACCTTGTTATAAACCCGAATCATCAGATTGTTAATAAGATTTCAGAAGACCTACAGGCACAGGAAGGCATCAGGCTGATTGAGAACAATAATGAGAGGAAGAGGATCAGGGAAGAAATCGACTTCATGGAGAAAGAGCAAAAGAATAAGAAAGCCGATGAAATCCCGCAGGTGGAAAAAGATGATCTCGAAAAACTGCGTAAGGAACTTTCTGATATTGAAAATACAAGGAAAGATATCCTGGAATCATATGGTGCTGGCAATAAGATAGTTAAGCAGCTTATAGATCTGGCTCTGCTGGCAAATAATATGCTCAGGGGTGAAGAGTTGAGTACGTTTGTAAAGAGAAGTGTGGATCTTCTTTAGGTACTAATGCCCTTGTCCCGCTAAAGCGGGTCTTCCCCCTGAATGGGGACTATTTTTTTGTCTTTTAGATGTTTTGTACTTTGAACCAGCGAATTACCCCCCCATTAGAGCCTTCCCTGAACGAAGTGAAGAGCGGATAGGGGGGCAAAGATCTTCAGATCAACCTAGAAATCTCATTTTTTACATAATCTATGGCGGCCCGTGTGGGCTCCTTCTCGAGTTCCATTATTTTTTCAAGAAGACTTTTACTGAATAACATACCTGATGAATCGGGAGGCAGCTTTTCAGCTTCGCTGTTGATTATCTTGATCATGTTTGAGCGCGCATTTCTGACAACTTCCCAGGCTTGTTGGCTCATATAGATCTGTTGAGAGAGGTTATGTTCAAATTCACTTCTGATAGTATTAAGCATTGCTGAATGAAGCTGTGAAGCTGTCATATCTGGTGTGCTCACCCTTACCAGCAGCGATTCGAGTGATATTCTTTCCAGGAACAGTACAATCCTTTCGTATGCCTGAAGTCTTATTGGAGTTATTGTACGGTTGTTTTGTAATATAAGCTCCTGCCTTCTCTTATCCTGGTCATTTTTTATCAAATTTCTGAGAAGTACCCATGCCGTGAAGAAAACAATAAGTGCAGGGATCGTGATTTTCAAAATATCTGACAGTGCTTCCATTATTCTAGTTAATTAGATTTATCTACAAACTTAAGTTATTCTTTTTATTTTCAAACATTATTGTTTTCATGCTGAAAAGAGGTATTTGTCACTTTACAGATATTAATTATTCCTTTTTGTTACTTTGTGCGGCCCTTAGCGATCATTTGCGGTAAATTTTTTCTAACCACTAAGGAACTCTAAGGTATTCACAAAGTTAAAATAAAGAATTGAGACAATTCTTTATTCAGTATTTCAATTTTAGTTCATACTTTTAATGGGTCTTTTTTAAGTTGTCACTTAATATATTTAAGTATGGAATATCTATCCGACAGAGTTAAATCATTATCCGTTTCCCAGACACTTGCGATGGCTCAGAAGAGCAGGGAATTAAAGGCAAAGGGAATTGATGTAATAAGTCTGAGCCTTGGTGAACCTGATTTTAATACTCCTGATTACATAAAAGAAGCCGCTAAGAAGGCCATTGACGAGAATTATTCCAAATATCCTCCTGTACCCGGTTATACAGATTTGCGGGAGGCAATTTCAAAGAAATTCAAAGATGAGAACGGAATTAATTATTCTCCCGATCAGGTAATTGTCTCAGCAGGAGGAAAGCATTCACTTATAAATGTCACATTATCAATTGTCAATCCCGGAGATGAAGTAATCATT
This sequence comes from uncultured Bacteroidales bacterium, assembly GCA_963747625.1. GTDB lineage: Bacteria > Bacteroidota > Bacteroidia > Bacteroidales > VadinHA17 > LD21. The sequence continues at coordinate 15,979 of CAVVGP010000065.1, forward strand.
CTTGCACCTTACTGGGTAAGCTATTATGACCAGATAATAATTGCTGAAGGAAAACCGGTAATAATTGAAGCTAAGCTGGAGAATGATTTCAAAATCAGACCTGAACAGCTTGAGGCTGCAATAACAAGCCAAGACCAGGTTAATTATATTCAATTCTCCATCAAATCCGACAGGGATGGTTTACAATCGTAAAGAGATGGAGAGTATTGCCAGGGTTGTTGAAAAGCATGAAGGAGTATTCATGATTTCTGATGAGATTTATGAGCATATTATTTTCACCGGGGAGCATGTAAGTATGGCCTCTTTTGATTTTATATACGACAGGGTAATAACTGTCAACGGAGTGTCAAAAGGATATGCTATGACCGGCTGGAGAATAGGATATATTGGCGCCCCGTTATGGATAGCTAATGCATGCAATAAATTACAGGGTCAGTTCACATCGGGTGTATGTTCAATAGCCCAGCGTGCAGCACTCGCTGCCATACAGGGTAAGGGAGATTCCAGACAGATAATGAAAGAGGCATTTCTTCGCCGTCGTGATCTGATCTGCGGACTTTTGAAAGAGGTAAAAGGAATTAAAGTCAGAATTCCGCAGGGAGCCTTTTATGTGATGCCCGATATTAGTTACTATTTCGGTAAATCGGATGGGGAAACCAAAATTACCAACTCAGAGGAGCTTGCACTCTATTTACTTGATAAAGCGCGGGTTGCAACAGTGGGCGGAGATGCTTTCGGAGCGCCGGAATGTCTGAGAATTTCATATGCAACTTCAGATGATCTGCTGATTGAGGCCGTAAAACGAATAAAGGCAGCTCTGAGAAAAACTGGAAGATAATCCAATCAACCGCCTTGTGAGTGCTGATACTTGATTAAGAACTATTTTTTCTCGATGTAAGATGAATTAACCGCCCATAGAGTGAAAGGAAGGTATAATACTAATATTTATTATAAGATACAGTCTCTTCTGCTGGTTTCCTCCTTTTTTCCCGCTGTTCACTAAGAGAATATCCCAATGTAATAATCAGCTCAACCCGTTTTGATTTTGGGATAGAAAGCAGCTTTTTTATAAGCTTTTCATCAAACCAGCCAATAATGCAGGATCCTATTCCTTCCGCTTTTGCCTGCAGGCAGAGATTTTCAGTTGCAATACCTATATCAATAAGAGAATAATCCTTATTTTTAATAGTTGCCCCGACTTTGGAAGACATGTTTGGTCTTTCTCTGACTATTACCAAAATGACAGGTGCCTGTGCAACAAAACTATTCATCCCGATCAGTTTTGCCGAAGCCGCATCTGCAATTTTCAAAACAAGGTCACGGTCTGTTACCACGATGAATTTCCATGGTTGTGAGTTGCATGCAGAAGGAGCCATTCTGCCGGCTTCAATTATTCTGTCAAGTTTTTCCTTCTCAACAGGTTTGTCACTGTATTTTCTGTCGCTCTGGCGGCTGATAATAAGATCCAGGGCGCTTTTTCCATCAATCATTATTAATAATTATTTGGTAAGAGCTCAAAATATGCCTCAGGGTGCAGACAGGCAGGACAATTTTTAAGAGGCTTTGTACCAAAATGTATATAACCGCATTTTCTGCAGTACCAGAAAACCTTTTCATCACGCTGGAATACTTTATCCTGCATCACATTTTCAAGCAATTTTCTGTACCTTTCTTCATGACCCTTCTCAGCCTGGGCAATAGCCTTGAATGCTGTTGAGATGTTTTTAAATCCCTCTTTTTCTGCTGTCTCGGCAAAAGCAGGATAGAGTTTGCTCCATTCTTCATTTTCGCCTTCTGCTGCAGCAAACAGATTATCTTTTGTAGTTCCTGTTTTCCCTGCAGGATAAGAGGCAGTTATTTCTAACATCCCGCCTTCAAGAAACCCGAAGAATCTTTTGGCATGTTGTTGTTCCTGTAATGCTGTTGCCAGGAAAATTCCGGAAATCTGTTCATAACCTTCTTCTTTTGCAACCTTTGCTGCAAATTCATATCTGTTTTTTGCCTGAGATTCTCCGGCGAAAGCCTTCAGCAGATTTTGTTCTGTTTTTGTTCCTTTTAAACTCTTTTCCATATTACATAACTTTATTAAATTTATAATTCGTAATCTCAAAAATGATAAAAGCTGCAAGTTAATTATAGTAAAATTAACTATCTTTATTTTAAAATAAATTCTGTTTCAAAATTGGATAAAAATTAATTTAAATAAATACTAAAATGATAATTGTACTATTTTTTCTGGCAATAATTTTGCTTTTTGTCCTGATGGCTGTTTCATTGTATAACAGGCTTGTCAGGCTGAGAAATAACCGTGAGCAGGCATTTGCTGACGTTGATGTTCAGCTGAAACAAAGGCATGATCTTATACCTCAGCTGGTTGATTCGGTAAAAGGCTATATGGGACACGAAAGAGGTGTCCTCACAGATATTACTGAGGCACGTTCTAATGCTATGAAGGCTACTACTATAAATGATAAGATTGCAGCTGAAAACAAGTTATCTGCTGCACTTGAAGGATTGAAAGTGTCGGTGGAAGCATATCCCGATCTTAAAGCAAGCCAGAATTTCATGGAACTCCAGAATGAGATCGCCGATATAGAGAACAAGATAGCTGCTGCACGCAGGTTCTTTAACTCGGCTACGAAAGAGCTTAATGTTGCCACTGAATTGTTCCCCTCCAACCTGATAGCCACCCTCTTTAATTTCAAACGCGAACCGATGTTTGAACTAGGTGATCAGCGGGCTGAAGCAGAACAACCTCCTAAAATCCAGTTCTGACGAAATGAAATATTTTGGTTTACAGAGCCAGATATGGAGGAATAATACTAATTCGGTGCTGATACTGGTTATGTTCCCTGTTGTCTTTTTTGCGCTGACATGGCTCTTTTTTTTTCTTATTATACATGAACGGGGAAGCACACAGAACAATCAGCCAGGTAAACCAGAGCTTTCTGATGACAGCTCCGTTTATTATAGTTGGTGTGGTTATCTGGTTTACAATAGCCTGGTTTTCTCATACAGCTATGATTGACTCGGCAACCGATTCAAAACCCCTCTCAAGAAATGAAAATAAAAGGGTATATAACCTGGTTGAGAATCTGTGTATTGCTACCGGTATGACAACACCAAAAATCAATGTAATAGACGATGATTCATTAAATGCCTTTGCCAGTGGGATCAACCAGAAAACTTTTTCTATATCACTTTCAAAGGGCATAATAGAAAAGCTGAATGATGAAGAACTTGAAGCTGTAATTGCTCATGAACTGACTCATATAAGGAACAGGGATGTCAGATTACTTATCATCTCTATTATATTTGTCGGGATATTCGCATTTATTTCACAGGCAATATTCAGATCAATGCAATTTGGAAGGATAGGGAGAGGTAAAAAAGATGGGGGGACTGCAATAATTATTGCTCTTTTGCTTGCTGTAGTAGGTTATTTAATCTCGATGCTTTTCAGGTTTGCTTTATCGAGGAAGCGGGAGTATCTGGCAGATGCAGGTTCGGCGGAAATAACCAGGAGACCACTTGCTCTTGCATCAGCTCTCAGGAAGATATCTGTTGATCCAACGATTGAAGCTGTGAAAAGAAAAGATATTGCCCAGATGTTTATTGAGAATCCGCAGGTTAAAGAGGGAAAATCATCATTCTCTATTTCTTCTTTATTTGCAACACATCCGCCGATAAGCAAAAGAATTCAACTGCTGGAACAATTCTGACAGTAAAACGGCTAAATGGATCTGCCACATAGCCTAATCCATTTATGATATGCCTCTTTCCGTCTTTAGGTTTTAGAATCTTGAGTCTTTTTTTGAACTTCAGCAGCTTTTTCTCTTCTCCTCTCCATAATCTTCCAATGTTTTTCCTGTGTGTTACCAGAAGAGTAACTCCCACAAGCACAGAAAATATTTTGAATAAAACAGAAGGTGTATCAAAGAACAAAAAAAGAAAAAGAGGGAAAGATATTCCAGCTGCCATCGACGATACCGATACAATTCCTGTAGTAAATAAAACAGCAAGAAATATCCCCATGATGCACAGAGTGAGAAGAGGTTGCAAAGCCAGGAAAACTCCAAAAACTGTAGCAACTCCTTTGCCGCCCCTGAATCCGGCAAAAACAGGGAAGATATGACCTACAATTGCAACTATTCCTGCCATCAGCTGAAGATTTATCATTAGTGAACCGGGGTCAGTCAGATGAAAGAAAACCGGTAGCATTGTTGCGAGCCAGCCCTTGGCAATATCGATAATCAGCACCGGAATACCGGTTACCCACCCAAGTACCCTTATAGTGTTTGTAGTACCTGCATTTCCGCTTCCATGTTCCCTGACATCAATGTTGTGAAAGCGCTTCCCTATCCAAACAGCCGACGGTATTGAACCAAGCAGGTAAGAAAGAATAAAAGCAATTACTGCATTCAGGATATTCATTCTTTAAATTATTCAGAAGGCAAATATAATAATTTAATCAAACCTCATTTCAATCAGATTCTGGGACCTGCATTTATCAGTTTTGCAGCCTCTTTGTTTGAAGTAAATTTGCTGAAATTATTAATGAACTTCAGGGCCAGGTCAGTAGCTGCAATACGCCATTTATCTTCTGAGAACCATCCCTTTGCAGGATCAAGAATGGTCTCATCAACGCCTTGAATTTTTGTAGGTATATCCAGATTGAATACAGGAAGCGTGAAGAAATCACAATCCGTTAATGAGTCATTCAGGATGGCATTTACTATATGCCTGGTGACCGGGAGATCAATGCGTTTGCCTGTTCCGTAAGGGCCTTCCATCCAGCCTGTATTTACAAGCCAGGCTTCTGCACCATGCATTTTCATTTTTCTTATAAGCTCGTTGGCATATATAATGGGATCGAGCATAAGAAAAGTGGCACCGAAACAAGCTGAGAAAGAGGGTACAGGTTCAACAATTCCTCTTTCGGTACCTGCAACTTTTGCTGTATATCCGCTGAGAAAATAATATCTTGTCTGTTCCTCATTAAGACGGCATACCGGTGGCAGAACTCCAAATGCATCTGCGGTAAGAAAAATAACTTTTTTAGCATGTCCGGCTTTTGAAACAGGTTTTACTATATTATTAATATGGTATATGGGATAGGCAACCCTGGTATTTTCAGTTTTTGAACTGTCGTTAAAGTCAATGGTGCCATCAGATAAAATTACCAGGTTCTCAAGAAGAGCATCTCTTTTTATTGCATTGTAAATATCTGGTTCGTTCTCCTTGTTCAACTTGATACATTTAGCATAACAACCTCCTTCAAAATTGAAAACGCCATCATCATCCCAGCCATGTTCATCATCACCCACAAGAGCTCTTTCAGGGTCTACCGACAGAGTTGTTTTCCCTGTTCCGGATAGTCCGAAGAATATTGCTGTATCCCCTTTTTTGCCTACATTCGCAGAACAGTGCATAGAGGCTATTCCCCTGAGAGGCAGGTAGTAATTCATGACAGAAAAGATCCCTTTCTTCATTTCACCTCCATACCATGTTCCTCCTATAATTAACATTCCTTCAGTGAGGTTGAAGAAGACAAAATTTTCTGAATTGAGACCCTCCTTCTGCCAGTCGGGATTTTTGGCTTTTGAAGCATTAAGTACGACAAAATCAGGCTTAAAATTTTCAAGCTCTTCAGGTTCCGGTCTGATAAACATATTTTTCACAAAATGAGCCTGCCAGGCAACTTCGAGAACAAATCTCACACATAATCGTGTATTTTTATTTGCGCCGCAAAAACAATCAATAACATAAAGTTTCTTCCCGGATAATTGTTTCGAAGCTATATTTTTACAGTGGTACCAGATTTCATCCGAAATAGGTTTATTGTCCGAAACTTTTACTCTTTCAGATCTCCACCAGACAGTATCCCTGGTTTTATCATCCAGTACAACATACTTGTCTTTTGGAGAACGTCCGGTAAAAACACCAGTATCAATAGCAATTGCCCCTGTCCTTGTTATATTCCCCTTTTCATAACCCTCTAATCCTGGTTTAGTCTCTTCAGCAAATATGACATTATATGATGGATTATATAAAATTTCTTTTATATCCTCAATACCATAAGCAGTTAATTCCTGTGGATCAATCATTTTTTAAAAATGGTTTTAATATCAATATATTGTTAGATAACAAAGTATTAGCTTTTATGATCACGAAATATAGTTCATTTTTTTTATTATTATCCTAATAGCATATAGGGTATATATCATTTCAAAGGTCATATTAAAGTAAGTTAGAAGGATTCAGTGTATTACTAGAGGTTTGATCAGTCAGTCATGAAAAGAAGAAATAGGGACATGCACGGCATGTCCCTATTCCATTTTAATATCAGAAAATCAGTTTATTTACCGAATTTGATCGAAGCCTGGGCAGCTGCAAGTCTTGCAATCGGAACCCTGAATGGAGAGCAGCTGACGTATGTCAAGACCTGTTTTGAAACAGAACTCAACAGAAGCCGGGTCACCACCCTGTTCCCCGCAGATACCTACCTTAAGATCGGGCCTGGTAGTACGGCCTTTTTCAACCGACATTTTAATAAGCTGGCCTACACCATCCTGATCAATAGTCTGGAACGGATCAGCAGTCAAAATCTTTTTGTCGAGATAATCGTGAAGAAATCCTCCTGTATCATCACGGCTGAAATCCGAAAGTCATCTGTGTAAGGTCGTTGGTTCCGAATGAGAAGAATTCAGCACTTCTTGCCATACGGTCAGAAAGAAGACATGCACGCGGTATTTCTATCATTGTACCATATTTGTAATCAATTGATTTCACACCGAATTTTTTGCAAACTTCATCATATACTTTGTCAACAACCTTTTTGGTAAAGTCCAAGTTCAGCAACTTCGCATGTAACAGGAACCATTAATTCCGGATGAGGTTTTTTTCCTTCTTTAATAAGTTCAAGCGCAGACTCAAATATAGCCCGAACCTGCATCTCAGTATATCTCAGGGAATGTTATACCAAGTCGTACACCGCGGTGACCCATCATCGGGTTTGATTCATGCAGGGCTTCACCGCGTTTTGCAACATCTTCTTTTTTAATACCAAGTGCTTTTGCAAGTTCTTCCTGCTTTTCTGCACCCTGTGGTACAAACTCATGGAGAGGGGATCGAGAAGCCTGAATGTGACAGGCAGTCCATCCATTGCTGCCATTGTGGCTTTCATGTCTTTTTTGACATGTGAAAAAAGTTCGTCAAGAGCTTTACGGCGTTCTGTTTCATTCGCACTGAGTATCATTTTGCGGAGAAGAAACAGCGGTTCTTCCGAACCTTTTCCATAAAACATATGTTCTGTACGGAAAAGGCCGATACCTTCAGCGCCATAATTGCGAGCAATGATAGCATCTTCAGGTGTTTCGGCATTTGTTCTAACACCCATTTTGCGATACTTATCGACAATTGTCATAAATTCTTTAAAACGTGGGTTTTCAGTAGCATCCATAAGATTTAAGCTGCACCGGTATAAACATTTCCTTTTGTACCGTTAAGAGTAAGCAGATCACCTTCTTTAATGATAATGTCTGAGCCGGTAATTTTTGCTATCTTTTTTGATGCGTCGACATGAAGGGCACCTGCACCAACAATACAGCATTTACCCCAGCCGCGGGCAACCAGTGCAGCATGAGATGTCATCCCACCGCGGGCAGTAAGAATACCTTCAGCAGCACGCATTCCTTCAACATCTTCAGGGTTGGTTTCTTCGCGCACAAGAATAACTTTTTCACCTTTGCGGAACCATGCAACAGCATCTTCGGCATTGAAAACAACTTTTCCGACAGCGGCTCCCGGTCCTGCCGGTAAGCCTTTTACAGACAGTTTTAACTTTATTTTCAGCAGCAGGATCACATATCGGATGAAGAAGCTCATCAAGCTGTGCAGGATCAACTCGCATCACAACTGTCTTCTCGTCGATCAGTTCTTCATGAAGCATATCCATTGCCATATTAAGTGCAGCAGTACCTGTCCTTTTACCTGTACGGCACTGTAGCATATACAGTGTACCTTCCTGAATCGTGAATTCGATATCAAGCATATCGTGGAACGATTTTTCCAAGTATATTACGGATATTGCAAAGCTCCTTATATGTTTGCGGCATTGCCTCCTGCATGCTGTGGAGATGCTGGTTCTGTTCGTTTTTTGTGTCATCATTCAGCGGACTTGGTGTCCTTATCCCGGCGACAACATCTTCACCCTGGGCATTTACAAGCCACTCTCCATAGAAAAGATTTTCGCCGGTAGCAGGGTTACGGGTAAAAGCAACACCGGTAGCTGAAGTATCACCCATATTACCAAATACCATAGCCTGTACATTCACTGCTGTACCCCAGTCATCAGGAATACCTTCGATACGCCTATATGAAACAGCTTTCTTCCCGTTCCAGCTTTTAAACACGGCTTTAATCCCACCTTCAAGCTGTTCTTTTGCATCATCAGGGAAAGGTTTTCCAAGAGCCTTTTTTACAATATTCTTGAACTCTTCAGAAAGATATTTAAGTTCATCAGCTTTGATTTCCGTATCGGATTTATATCCTTTTTGTTTTTTAAACTCATCAAGCTTCTCATCAAGCTGTTTACGAATTCCTTTTCCTTCACCCGGATCAATACCTTCTGCTTTCTCCATAACAACATCAGCATACATCATAATCAGACGACGGTATGAATCCCATACAAAACGGGGATTGTTCGTTTTCTTAAGGAAACCAGGTATTGTTGCAGAACTGAGACCAATATTAAGGACCGTATCCATCATACCCGGCATTGAACTGCGGGCACCTGAACGACATGATACCAGCAATGCATTTTCCGGATCACCAAACTTCATGTTCATAGCTTCTTCTGTCTTCTTCATAGCAGCCCATACTTCAGGCATAAGTTCCGGAGGAAGATTACAATCGTTCTTATAATACTCATTACAAGCTTCAGTTGTGATTGTAAAACCAGCTGGTACCGGCAGCCCAAGCAGACACATTTCTGCAAGGTTAGCACCTTTACCTCCCAGGAGGTTTTTCATGTCGGCTTTACCTTCAGCAGTTTTATTTCCGAAGGAGTAAACTCTTTTAACGTTTGACATAGTTTTATTAATTTGAGATAAATATAAATTATTGATTTTTGCAAAATAAGTCGCAAAGTTAATATTTAAAATTGAATTTTAAAACGTGCTTTTCTCTGTGGCTCTCTGTGTCTCCTCTGTGCGACTCTGTGTGATTTTTTGCCCCCCGTCCCCCCTAAAGAGGGGTGGGGGGCAAGTTTTACTCCTTAATGATGGTGTAGCCAATGTTCTCTATACCTGATTTTATTTTATCCAGGTCGAATGAACTTCCTTTTATGATTACTTTCCCTGACGACAGGTCAACAATCGCTTCTTCGACACCTTCTGAAGATTTTATGCTGTTTTCTACGTTGGCCTTGCAATGGTTGCATGTCATGCCACCTACATGAAGCGTTTGAATATTTTCGGGTGAAAAATCTGATTGCGAAGTAGTTTGTGATTTAATTTTCATAGTTGAAATAAATTTTTGTATATAACCATTTATTATAAGTAGTGTAAGAGTCACTGCTGAACCAATCTTGAGCCACGAAGGTAACATCCCTGTGTGATCATGGCCTATATGAGTGAAGTGAGCTGATAGTGTAAACCATCCGTGAGGCAGTACATAATCTATAAACAGTCCTGCAAGCAAGGCTCCTGTTATAATCGCTCCAAGATATCCTATTAATGATTTTTTGCCTAATACCTTTCCAATCATTGTGATGGTTGCAGCATTAGTTGCCGGTCCAGCCATGAGCAGTACAAGCGCAGCACCGGGAGAAAGCCCTTTCAGCATCAGAACTGCAGCTACTGGTACAGAAGCTGTTGCACAAATATAAACAGGGATTGAGATTATCAGAATTAAAATCATTCCTACAAAGTCATTAGGAATCTTATCGGCAAAAAAATCATTTGGTACAAATACTGATATAAGTGCTGCAATAAGCAATCCAATTACCAGCCAGTTGGAAATATCCTGCAAGAATTCAACAAATGAATACCTGAACATTTCTTTTATTCGTGGCAGGAAACCAACAGGCATCTCTTCATCAGTATCATTGTTTTCAATGTTCGTAATATCCTTTTCAGGATCTATTTTCTTTGTCACCAATCCACCGAAGAGTCCGGTAACAAAAGCAACAATCGGACGGATAACTGCAAATGGCAGACCCAGCATCGAATATGTTACAAATATTGAGTCAACACCTGTCTGAGGGGTTGAGATCAGAAACGAGACTGTCGATGCTTTTGATGCTCCATGTTTATAGAACGAAATACCGGTGGGAATTACGCCGCAGGAACACAATGGGAGGGGAACACCAAGCATTGCTGCATTAAAAATAGAGCGGAAGCTGTTCTGTCCCATATATTTTCTTACCCTTTTCTTTGGAAATATCAGATGAAGCAAACCGGCAAAAAAGAATCCAAGCATAAGATATGGAGACATTTCTGATAGTATTGTAAAGAGCTCTTGTCCAAATCCTTTTATGTAATCCATACTATTTAAAATTAGATCAAATAAAAATAATACAAATATAATCAGTTTTCAGAAAATATTTTCACAGCAGAAATAGTTTTTATGCTCTGGGATGGAACATAATAAGAGTATCGCGTAAATAGCTCCTGTCAATGTGGGTATATATCTCTGTGGTGAGTATGGATTCATGTCCCAACATTTCCTGAACTGCCCTCAGATCAGCTCCTGCTTCTATCATATGGGTTGCAAAGGAGTGCCTGAAGGTATGAGGACTGATATTTTTTTTAATTCCTGCCCTGGCTGCAAGATTCTTAATTATGGTGAATATCATTGCCCTTGTAAGTCTGTTTCCGCGTCTGTTAAGAAAAAGAACATTCTGATCCCTGATCACGGGAAGCCTCTGTCGGTCCTGTTTGTAAATATCAATCTCTTTCAGGGCTTTCCTGCTTATTGGCACAAGTCTTTGTTTATTGCCTTTTCCTGTCACAACAACAAATTCTTCACCAATATGAATGTCAGTTATACGCAGGTTAACCAGCTCAGAAACTCTTAAACCACATCCATAGAGTGTTTCAATTATAGCCTTATTACGGTGACCCTCGGGTTTACTCAGGTCAATCTCATCAATTATCCTGTCAATCTCTGATACAGACAATATTTCAGGAAGTTTGAGACCAATCTTGGGTGACTCTATCAGTGATGCAGGATTTTCTTCAATTTCTCCTTCGATAAGAAGAAACCTGAAGAAGGCTCTTACCCCCGAGAGCACTCTTGATTGTGTACGGGTATTAGTATTGTTGGTGCCATACCAGGCCAGAAAGGTCTTAAGATCTGAGTATGTGACCATTGCCGGTGAAATCACATTTCCTGTTTCATCAAAATATTTTTCAAGTTTAGAAACATCATTCAGATAGGCTTCAACGCTGTTGCCTGAGAGGGATTTCTCAAGCCTCAGGTAGGTTTCAAAATTTCTGAACGACTGTTTCCAGTTTAGACTCATATTTATTTTTCAAATATCCGATCAAAAAATTCATTACAAAGTAACACAAAGTATGACATCCTGGATAAGTTAAACTCTTTAAATTATTTTTCCTACTTTTACCGTTATTAAAAACCTATCAGACGAGACCTTTGTGAAACTCAGTGGTAAAATTATAACTCATTTAATCACAATGGATCACGAAGTAAGTCTGAAAGTAACACAAAAGCAAGACAATTAATTATACCTTCTTATGCATATAGATATTATTAATGGTCCAAATCTGAATCTTCTCGGTATCAGAGAACCCGAAAAGTATGGGCATTTTTCTTTTGAGGTTATCTTAAAGTTCTTAAAACTCGTTATTCTGATATCTACTTCCATTACTATCAATCGAATATTGAAGGTGAGATAATCGATGAAATTCAGAAATCGGGTTTTTCGTCTGATGGAATTATACTTAATGCAGGTGGTTACACCCATACCTCTGTGTCAGTTGCAGATGCGATAGCAGCTATTACTGCCCCTGTTATTGAAGTTCATATTACCAACATATCAGCCAGGGAGGAATTCCGTCGTACCAGCCTGATCGGGAGAAACTGTGGTGGCAGTATATCGGGATTTGGACTTGACAGTTACAGACTGGCTGTGGAAGCACTGATCGAAATATTAAAATCAAAGAAGAAATAATTTATGGATACTAAAAGGACCAAGATCGTTGCCACAATTTCCGATAAAAACTGTGAACCAGTATTTATAAGGGAACTGTATGAAGCAGGAATGAATGTTATCAGAATAAACTCAGCACATCTGGATATTGATGGTGCACTTAAAATAATCAGGAATGCACGTGAAGTATCAGATAAAATTGCAATTCTTCTCGATACCAAAGGTCCTGAAATACGTACCACAATATGTGATACACCCATTCCTCTTAAAAAAGGAAATACTATAAATTTAATAGGAGACCCCCATAAAAAGAGTTCACCTGAAGCAATATATGTGACCTATGAATCTTTTTCTTCTGATATTCCTCTCGATTCGATTATTCTGATTGATGACGGGGACCTTGAATTAAGGGTATTAAGAAAGAACGGGGGTGCTCTTGAATGCAAAATAGAAAATGACGGGATGCTCACATCAAGAAAGAGTGTTAACATTCCAAGTGTGAAGATTACATTGCCATCGCTGACTGACAAGGACAGGGCGTTTATTGAAATGGGTGTGAAGAATAATGTAGATTTTATTGCTCATTCCTTTGTGAGATCAAAGCAGGATGTAATTGATGTCCAGGATGTGCTTGACTCATATAAGAGCTGGCATCAAGATAATTGCCAAGATCGAAAATCAGGAAGGAGTCGAGAATATTGATGAGATAATTGAAAACGTTTATGGAATTATGGTCGCCAGGGGAGACCTGGCAATTGAGATTCCTTATGAAGAAATCCCGGGTATTCAGAGGATGATTATCACCAAATGCATTAATCACCAGGAAGACCGTCATTGTTGCAACCCAGATGCTTCAGTCAATGATAAATAATCCAAGACCAACGAGGGCAGAAGTCAGTGATATTGCCAATGCCATTTATTCGCAGACTGATGCAATAATGCTTAGCGGGGAGACTGCAAACGGCAAATATCCTGTTGAAGCTGTAAAAACTATGACAAAGGTGGCGCTGGAGGTTGAAAATGAACAAGGAGAAATTTCTTGACCTGCCTTCGTCAATGTACAGGTGAGTTCTTCATACCTTGCAAAGGTCGCGGTAAAAACAGCAGTCAGAATTGGAGCAAGAAGATATAATTGCTGATACGACCCGGGGAAAAACAATCAGGGATATGGCTTCTTACAGTGGCATACAACCTAATTCTTGCACAGTGCTATTCAAAAAGCACAATGAGGGAACTTGCCCTGTCCTATGGTGTTTATGCCAGTTTCCAGGAACGAAGAAAATCGATCGATGATTTTATCCATATAGCCCTGAAGAACCTTACCAAAGCCCACGACCTTAGGTGATGATATTGTTGTGGTGCTTGCAGGAAACTTTTCGGGAGGATCAGGGTTTTCATTTATTGAGGTCGGGTCTGTTAAATATCTGAAAGATCGTGTTAGTATTATTGATTAGATCAATAATTGGTCTGATTTTTGTTATTGTAAAAAGGCCTGAAATGTTTCATAAAAAGATCTGATCATGACCGGAGTTTACTGCAGCATATCAAATATGATTCTTAGAAGAATACTTTTTTTGAAGAAGGATTCAAGTCCCCTTCAGAGATAACAGAACAATCTTTTAAAATAAAATAATCTCAGACGTGAAAAATTTTATTACAAAGAAGTTTTTTTTACTGGTACTGGCATCATTTTGCTTTGTCAGCGCGAATGCAACTCACAACAGAGCTGGTGAAATAACATATGTCCAGCTGTCGGACCTCACATATGAGATCACGATAACTACTTTTACCTATACCCTGAGCTTTGCGGACAGACCTACACTTAATGTGGAGTGGGGCGATAATTCCACTTCCGTTGCGCCTAGAATAAGTATTTTATTACTTCCAAACTATTACAGAAGGAATGTCTATGTGATAGACCATACTTATCCGGGTCCGGGTATTTACAAAATAATAGTACAGGATCCAAACAGGAATGCCGGGGTTAAAAATATTCCGAATTCAGTTAATGTGATCTTCTCAATTTCGACTATCCTTACGGTAAATCCGGCGATGGGTCGCGATAATTCCCCGGTATTACTGAATCCTCCGTATGATAAGGCTGCATATCATTATTTATTTATTCATAATCCTTCAGCCTATGATCCTGACGGAGACAGTCTGTCATATAACCTCACTCCCTGTACACGAGAGGATGCGAAACCCATAATAGGCTATACATTGCCACCGGCAACTCGCTCTATCAGAGTCGATTCAATTAACGGAAACCTCATCTGGGATACTCCTGCTGATACCGGAAAATTTAATGTCGCCATGGATATTAATGAATGGCGAAACGGGAAAAAAATAGGAGTGATAGAACGTGATATGCAAATTGAGGTTTTCAATACAACAAACAGGCCTCCTGTAAATGGGCCGTTAAAGAATTATTGTGTGGAAGCAGCTGATACAGTTGATTTTCATTTTACGGCAACTGATCCGGACAATGATTTTATTTCACTTAATTCAACTTCCGGCGTTTTCGGTATTGACTCGTGCAATGCAACCTTTACAAAAGTTGATTCTGTCGCTGGATATGCTTCTGCAAGATTCCGATGGGTGCCTTGTTATAAGACAGTGAGGAAACAACCCTATAGTGTGGTTTTTAAATCGGATGACTCTAATCCCGATGTCAGGTTGTCGGATATAAGTAATATAAATATTACGGTACTTGGTCCCGCTCCCCATCTTATTAATGCAGTACCGGTTGGAAAATCGATAAATCTGACCTGGTCGAAATATGTAACAAACGTAATTTCAGGTTTTAACATCTACAGGAGGGAAGGAGCTTCCACGTTTAAACCCGATTCATGCATTGCAGGCATTCCATCGTCAACAGGTTTTGTGAAAGTGGGATATATTGGCGGAAGCACCACTACTGCGTATGTTGATAACGATAACGGGGAAGGGCTTCAGTTTGGTACAGAATATACTTACAGGATAGTTTCTGTTTACCCAAATGGAGCCGAAAGCAAAGCTTCCAATGAAATAACATCAACTCTTGTATCGGGAGTTCCGGTAATCAAGAATGTCAGCGTAAGGAATACGGATCAGGCAAACGGATCAATTTTTATTTCATGGAAAAAGCCTGATAAGCTCGATACCATTCCTGCAGCCGGGCCTTATGAATACCTGATTTACAGGGCAACTGGTGTCGGCGGTACTGACTTTCAGCAGATTAATTCGATAGAAACAACAGATCTAAATGACACTGTCTACGTAGACACACTTATAAATACTTCAACAACAGGTTATATTTACAGGATAGAGTTATGGAATAATGGAACGGGTAACAGATTCCTTGTCGGCAATCCGGGGTATGCATCATCTGTTTTTCTTGCCCTTACCAGGTGACAGGAAGATGCGTTTTACGATTAACCGCAATGTGCCATGGATCAATACTGAATATGATTTCTTCAGGCTGAACGATACAACTTCCGCTTATGATTCCGTTGGCACTACAAATCAGTTAACCTGGACAGATTATAATCTTGTGAACGGCAAGCAATACTGTTACTATGTTAAATCTGTAGGTGGCTATCTTGCGGACAATATGCCAAAAAACCTGGTGAATCTTTCAGAGAATAGTTGTTCCGTTCCCGTTGATAATGAACCTCCATGTGTTCCTGCGCTCAGCGTCAGCAGTAAATGTGATAGTTTGTACAATACACTTACCTGGGCAATTAAGGATACTGCCTGTTTTTCAGATGTTGCAGGTTACAAGATTTATGCTAAAATGAACACCGATCAAAATCTTAACCTGTTGATAACGATTAACAATAAGAATACTTTTTCCTACAAGCATTTTCCGGGGGAAACTGTTTCAGGATGTTATACTATATCAGCATTTGATGCACAGGGCAATGAGAGTGCTCAGTCTGCAATGATTTGTGTTGGTGATTCCTGCAATTTTTATGAGATTCCAAATGTTTTTACTCCCAATGGTGATAATATCAATGATAAACTGGTTGCGAAAACATCGGGACTTGTTGAGAAAGTTGATTTCAGACTCTTTAACAGAGATGGGATGATTTTATTCAGGACTGAGGAACCACAGATTAACTGGGATGGAACCTATAAAGGAAAAATTGTTTCACCCGGGGTATATTTCTATCAGTGCGATGTATATACAAATGGTACTTCAGGACTCAAATTATCCCATCTTTCCGGTTTTGTTCATGTCATTACTGAATTAAATTCAAAGGTTAATAATGAGGTTACAAAATAATTTTGAAAGAAGTCTAAGATGAAAAAGCTCATAATGCTGTTTTGGATTTTGTTAAGTGCCTCCTGTCTATATAGTCAGCAGATTATCGATAATATCCTGAAGGCCAAAGCACTTACAGAAGCGGGAAAACCTGAACAGGCAATCAGTTTGCTTAATGGGTCAATTAATGTAACAAAAGATAGCAGGCTCTATTTGGTCAGAGCCGAAGCAAATATTTTGAAAGGCGACTATTCAGGAGCTATCAGCGACTTTAATGAATCTGATAAATTGACTCCTTTCTCAGGGGAATATGGACTTGCCAGAATTTATGCAATTAAGGGAGATGCTTCAACTGCTCTCTATCATCTTGAAATGAACCTGAAATCTCCGTTTAAAAAGAGTGAAAAAGAGATTCTGCTCGATCCGGCATTTGGCACAATTGATAATAGTCAGGCCTGGAGGCAGTTCTGGAAAACAGAATGGTACACACCAGCTGAGAAGAGTATTTCAGAAATAGAATATTACATCTCTGCCGGTAAAATTAATGATTCAAAAGATGTGCTTGCTGAACTTGAGAAAAGTTCCGGCAGCAATGCTGATATAGTTTATGCAGAAGCGTTGATTAATCTTGCAACGGGAAAGTATTCTGATGTAATAAAGTCTGTTTCCGGGCTGAATGATTCATTAGCTGGGAATGAAAAATACCTTAGGGTTCTTGCTAAGGCGCAGACCGGCAATTCAGATCCGGCAGGAGCCTCGGCGACATATACTCGGCTTATCAATTCCGGCATGGCCGATGCCGGGTTGTTTTTGCTCAGAGCAGAATGTTATAATAAAACGGGTGAAACTGATAAGGCCTTGAATGATATTAATAAATACCTTGAGATATATCCTGATAATAGCGTTGCTATAAGCCTTGCAGGTAAAGTGGAGACCAGTTCAGGCGACAATCTTAAGGCTATTGAATATTTTTCAAAGAATCTGAAGCTCCATCCAAATGAGCCTCAATGTTATATCGACCGGGCGAATGCCTACTTTGTATCAAGATCATGGGATCTGGCAATTAATGATTACAGCATGTCACTCGACCTGCAGCCTGCAAATTCTGACGTTTGGCTGAATAAAGGCATTGCACTTCTTAATTCCGGAAAAACCGATGATGCCTGTCACGATTTCAGAAGGTCATTAAGTCTTGGAAATAAGCGGGCAGCAGATTATATAAGCAGAAACTGCATTAATCAGTAATGTTTTCTCCTTTAAAATGCAACCTATCTGATGTGTTTAAGGATTCTTTCGAATAAATCATGTGGTTTAAAAGGTTTTAGCACATAATCGTTTATTTTCAGATCCTCAATTTTATCATGGCTTTCAGACATAATCGCTGCTGTAAGGGCGACAATCGGGATATCCCTGATTCGTTGATTATCTGATCTTCTGATAATACGGGTCGCTTCAATACCATCCATTACAGGCATGTGCAAATCCATCAGAATCAGATCAAAATCATCTTTTTCAAGTAAATCAAGGGCAATCTGACCGTTTTCAGCATGGGTAACTGTTATGCCCCATCCAATCAGGAATTTATTAGCTACAAAGAAATTTATTTTGTTGTCTTCAGCCACAAGTATCTTTTTGCCTTCAAGTCCTGTAAAATTCTCAGGCAAATCAATAGATTGGGATTGTGTTCCCTTATCCGAGATTCCGAATGAAATGATAACCCTGAAAGTTGACCCTTTTCCAGGCTCGCTCTCAAGTGTTATGGAACCTCCCTGCAATTCAACAAGTTTTTTACATATTGCCAGTCCCAGTCCTGTTCCGCCATAATTTCTGGTAGTATCTGCGGAAGCTTGTGTAAAGCTGTCAAAGACAAATGAATGTTTATCTTTTGGAATTCCTATGCCGGTATCCGAGACAGCGAATTCCATTTTTGATTGATTAGGCGTTCTCTCGACTTCTCTTACAAGTACTTGTATACTTCCATTCGTTGTGAATTTCAGGGCGTTCGACAACAGGTTGGAAAGAATCTGATTTAACCTGATCGGATCGCCGATAACTTCAACAGGAAGATCATCGGCTTTTTTAATATCAAAACTCAGATTTTTTGACTTCGACCTGAAGGAATAGGATCTCATAATTTCGTTAAGAAAATCACTGAGATTGAATTGTGTCTGTTCAAAAATTATTTTACCCGATTCCATTTTATTGTAATCGAGAACATCATTCACAAGGGTAAGAAGATGATTTCCGGAAAATTTAAGGGCTTTGATATAATCCATCTGATCTTCACGAGGATTACCCTGGAGCAGGAGGTTCGTTATTCCGATTACCTCATTAAGCGGAGTCCTGATCTCATGGCTCATTGTCGACATGAAAAGTTGCTTTGACTGTGCCGCTTCTTCGGCTTTCATACGTGCTAGAATGATATTATCGAGCATCATTCTCCTTTGCAGGGCAATTGCAATCTGGTTAGCGATAAAATCGAGTATATAAAGATCTTCCTGGGAAAACTTATCCTCGTTATAATAATCCTGCAGACACATAACTCCTATTATGTCATTTTCCACTTTCAGAGGAACACCCATCCAGACTCTGCATGGAGTTCCGACAAGGTCGATATCTCCGGATTCATCGAGATATTTCAGATCCTTTTCTTTTAAAAGAACTGATCTGTTGTTTTTTATTACCCATCCTGTTATGGTTTTTTTAGTCGGAATTTCATAGAAATTATCCTTCTCGTCAGAAAAGAATGGCAGGGAAAGTGTTTCAGTGGCTTTGTCGTAAAGAGCTATAAAAAAATTATTAGTATCCCATATTTTACTTAATTCCTGAACAATGATGGGATATATTTCTTTAATATCATATTGCTTAAGGGCAGCATTCGATATATTAAATAGAATCTCCTGTAAAATCTGACTTTTTCTTTCAGTTGTAGTATCCCTGTAAATGCCGAGGTTAGCAACAATTTCATTATTAATTACTATAGCAGTTGCTATGATAGTAACATTAATATTATTGCCCCGTTTATCCTTTCTTATTGTTTGTCTTACTTCCTTCTGGTTAAGTGATGCCAGGTTGTCAATTTTAATAGCTTCTTCTTTAAATTCGTCCGGAACAATAAGATCATTGATGTTTTTATTCACTGCCTCTTCTAACTCAAAGCCAAAGAGGTTAGAGAACTCACGGTTGATCATCGAGATTATACCCGAAGGGTTTGTGATAACCATAGCAACAGGAGTTGAATTATATAAATGTTCCAGGAATGCTTTCTCCCTGATTATTTGACTTTCATATTCTTTTTGTTTACTTATATCAGTTACCACACCTCTGTAGCCAATAATGACATCTTCAAAGAATATTGCAAAGGAATGTGTAACAACAGGAACAAGAGTACCATCTTTTTTAGTGGCAATATATTCATTACTGGATATTTGTCCGGGTGAACTCAGCGCTTTCAGGTTTTCAATCATCTCCTTATAACTGTAAGGAAATATTTTGGCGATATAAATACCGGAATCCAGATCTTCTTTTGTGAATCCGAAAAAACTGAGCCCATGCTTATTGGCATACAGTACTCTTCCGGTGAGATCAACTTCATACACCATTTCAGGAAGTAAATCTGCAAATTTCTCAAAGACAATTTCCTGTTTATTCTGATCATCCTGGCTTTTCTGTTGAATTCCAGGCTCCCATGTTATAACGAAATTACCCGAAGTAAGAAGAAATCCCATATAATATCCCTCCGAATCGTCACCTTTTGGTGAAGCCGCAACTTTATGAGTATCACCTGTTAGATTCAGGTGAATAAGAAGTTCTACAAGGGGAACACGGTCATGCAACGGTGTATCATCGATATATTTACCAATTACTTCACTCTTTTTTATAGATTCTACCTCTTCTACTTTTTTGTTCAGGTCAATTATATAGAACTTGTTCTCATCGTCAACACTGAACAATGCAAGATAACTGCTGACAGTTTCAAAAATTTCATCAAGTATGGTACCCTGGCTGCCTTTAATCTTTTTGTTTTTTCCTGTCTTGAGCTCCGTAAAGATTGTCAGAAGGTATATCTCCTTATCAAGCTGCACTGTTTCTGCCGAAAAAAGATAAGGTATTTCTTCACCTTTTTTCGTTTTCAGTGTCACCGGATAGTCCTTGATACATTTAAGTCTGGAGATCAGTTTTATATATTTATTGCTGTCCTCGAGATCTGCAAAAATCTGGATATCATCGCAGGTGCTGCCGATAATTTCTCCTTTTGCATAGCCGAGTGTTTTATAAAATGCTTCGTTAACGTCTACGTACTTGCCTGTGTCTAAATTGCTGATTGCCATCAGATTGTTGGCAGAATTAAAAATTCTGAAGACCGTTTCCTTTATGATATCAGATTTTCCAGGGATTTCTGAACGGAAAAGCTCAAGTTCTTTCTCAAGGCTTTTATTTGTTTCAAGTAATTCAAAATATCTCTCTTTATAATCCATCAATCTGTTCCTTTCAATTACATCTTAAATGTAACAATTATTGATATAAATTCTTTTCGCCTCCAATATTTCCTCAAAACTTTTATGACATGATTTATTATTGTACCTGTTTGTTTTTTTTATAATAGTTGCAAAGTTCAGTCAACCCGCATTTACTGCATAAAGGATTTTTTGCTTTACAGATATATCTGCCATGTAATATGAGCCAGTGATGTGCTTCATGAATCAGATCTGAAGGAATATGGCGGGTAAGCTGAAGTTCGACACTCAAAGGTGTTTTTGCATTTTTAACCAGGCCCAGCCTGTTCGAAACCCTGAAAACATGTGTATCAACTGCCATTACAGGTTTTCTGAAGATCACTGAAGCTATAACATTGGCACTCTTTCTTCCGACGCCTGGCAGCTTCTGTAAAAGATCCGGTTCAGATGGTATAATTCCGTTGAAATCCGATACAAGCATTCGCGACATTCCGATAAGATGTTTTGCCTTGTTATTTGGATATGAGCATGATTTTATATATTCAAAAATATCTGCCGGTTCAGCTTTGGCCATCGACAAGGCATCAGGATATTTTTTCATTAACAATGGAGTTATAATATTAACTCTCTTGTCGGTGCATTGCGCGGAAAGTATCACTGCAACCAGAAGCTCGAAGGGATTATCATATACCAGTTCAGTCTCTGCTACAGGAAAGGTTTTCTGAAAATATTCTATAATCCGGTTAAATTTTTCATTAATTATCATCGATCATAAAATAATAGTGCGGGTAAGATAACACTTTTTATCTTTGCACCATATTAGCTATTTATGATTAGTTACCTTCAGGCAGACAGTATTGCCAGACGAATAGGAGATAATCTTCTTTTCGACAATATTAATTTAAATATAAACAAGGATGATAAGGTTGCTCTTATTGCTGTAAATGGAGCAGGTAAGTCTTCACTGCTTGATATTCTGGCCGGGAAGGAAAATCCTGATAACGGTTCTCTGAGTATAAAACGTGATTTACGGATTGCTTATCTTCAGCAATCCCCGGTTTTGAATGAATCAAACAAAATTATTGATGAGCTTTTCTTTACCGACAGTGAGCTGGTAAGTGTTATTAAGGAATATGAAAAATGTGTTCTGAGCGGCCCTCCTGAACAGCTCCAGCCTATGATTCAGAAGATGGATGATTATAAAGCCTGGGATTATGAAGTGGCTGTCAGGCAGGTTTTGTACAGGCTTAAGCTTAACGATATGAATGCCGTTATCGGAACCCTGTCGGGCGGACAAAAGAAAAGGGTGGCACTTGCAAAAATCCTTGTGGAAGATGCAGACCTTCTTATCCTTGATGAACCAACAAACCATCTCGACCTCGATATGATCGAGTGGCTCGAGGAGTATCTTATAAAATCTAATAAGACACTTCTTATGGTTACTCACGACAGATACTTCCTCGACAAGAGTCTGTAACGTGATATTGGAACTTTCCGATAACGAACTTTACAGGTACGAAGGCAATTATGAATATTTTCTTGAGAAGAAACAGAGCAGGGAATATTCAGCTAAAATGAATTCAGAAAAGGCTAAAAACCTTTTAAAAACAGAGCTGGAATGGATGAGGCGGATGCCAAAAGCCAGGAGGCATAAGGCCAAATCGAGGATTGAGTCATTTTATGATCTGAAGGAAAAAGCTGCTAACCGGCCAGATGAAAAAAGCATCAATATTAATGTGAATATCTCAAGAATGGGTAGTAAAATCCTTGAGTTAAAAAATGTGAGTAAATCTTTTGGCGACAAGCTTCTTATTAATGACTTTACTTATCTTTTCAGCAGGTTTGAAAAAGCCGGACTTATAGGAAGGAACGGCACAGGGAAAACAACCTTGCTGAATATGATAACAGGACTCACTGAACCTGATTCCGGTACGGTTGACCGAGGTGAGACAATCATCTTTGGATATTACCGCCAGGAGGGAATTGAATTCGACAATGATATGACCGTTATTGATGCAGTAAAGAACATAGCAGAAAAGGTTGTGGTTAATGATGGCAACTCCTTGTCAATTCTACAGTTCATGAATTATTTCCTGTTTCCTCCGGAAAAACAGTTTACTCTGATCAGAAAATTGTCGGGTGGTGAAAAAAGACGCCTTTACCTTTTAACAGTACTGATGAAAAATCCGAATTTTCTGATCCTTGACGAACCGACGAATGATCTTGATATTCTTACCCTTAATGTTCTGGAGGAATACCTCGCAGGTTTCAGAGGCTGTGTAATTGTAGTCTCCCACGACAGATATTTTATGGACAAGGTTGTCGATCATATTTTTGAATATAAGGGAGCAGGTATTATAAAGGATTTTCCAGGTAATTATTCTCAGCTCAGGGAGAAACAGAAAGAGACGGAAAAGCAGGTACCAGATGATAAACCTCCAAAAAAAACAGAACCTGTCGGGGTATCAGAAATTCCGGTAAAGAAGGAAAAAAAGAAAGGGCTGACTTTTAACGAGAAAAGGGAATTTGATCTCCTGTCGATTGAAATTGAGAATCTTGAAAAGGAAAAGAGACTTATTGAGACTGACCTGAGTCTTGGAGTTATAAATAATGAAGAATTGCTGTCAAAATCCAAAAGGCATGGTGAATTGATGAAGATACTGGATGAAAAGGAGTTAAGATGGCTTGATTTGAGTGAAAAATGAAATATGATTTTCATTTTTACCAAAAAAAGTGCTGAATAAGGTCAGATTTTTTAACTTTAACATTCAATATAACAGCGCAATTGGAAAAAATTTTAATTAATACGCCTGGTTTCAGCTCTGAAATTATTGTTGGTGAAAAATGGGAAACAGTTTCCAGGCTTCTTCCTGACAATGGAACGGTAATTATTACTGATGATAATGTAAGGCAGTTATATGGAGACTGGTTTCCTAAGGTCCCTGTCTATTCCCTTACTCCAGGCGAAGGGAGCAAGAAACTGGAAGTTATTGAATATCTTGCCGGACGACTTCTTGAGGACGGTATTGATCGCTCAGGATTTGTTCTTGCAATAGGAGGAGGCGTAGTATCTGATATTGCTGGTTTCCTGGCATCGGTGTATATGAGGGGTATAAGATGCGGATATGTTTCTTCCACATTGTTATCGCAAGTTGATGCCAGCACAGGGGGTAAAAATGGCGTCAACCTCGGGAGCTCAAAGAACATGATTGGCACAATCAGACAACCTGAATTCGTAATCTGTGATCCTGTATTGCTGAAGACACTTCCGGAAAAGGAGTATTTGTCAGGTATGGCTGAACTTATCAAAACGGCCATTATAGGTGACAAAGAATTATTTGAAATAATTGAAAGAAATTTTGATGACATAATATCAAGAAGATGCTGAACTGCTGACTGAACTTGTAACGAAATCTGTGAGGTTTAAAGGAATGGTAGTATCGAACGATGAAAAGGAGAAGGATTAAGAAGGATACTTAATTTCGGACATACTTTTGGTCATGCGGTTGAGCTTCAGAGATCCGTAAAACATGGATTAGCAGTGGCCTCAGGTATGGAACTGGCTACGGAATTTTCGCTGGAGAAAGGGTATATATCCATTGAGGAAAGAGACCGGATAGTCGATCTGTTGAAAAGAATAATGCTTATCGACAGGATTGATTTAACTGATGATGAGATGAAAAAGATGATCATCCGTGATAAAAAGAAAACTGGTACGGATATCAATTTTATTTTTACACATGGTGTAGGAAAAGCTGTTATCGAAAAAGTACCTGTTGATGATGTGCTGGGTTTTTATAAAAGGTTCAGGGATAAAAAATAATATTATGAATTCTTTTGGAGTTATTTTCAGAGTCACTCTCTTTGGTGAATCACATGGTCCTGCGATTGGAGTGGTTATTGATGGATGCCCTCCCGGGTTGACTATCGGATCGGAAGATTTTATAGCAGATCTCAGGAGGCGTCAGAGCGGAAGCACTGGAACGACAATGCGGCATGAACCGGATCTGCCGGAGATACTCAGCGGGGTTTTGAACGGGGTTACAACAGGAGCACCTGTCACTTTAATTACAAGGAACAGTGATAAGATTTCTTCCGATTACGATGAATTTAAAAATGTTCCAAGACCCGGCCATGCAGACTTTGTTTCAAATGTGAAGCATTCCGGTTTTGCAGATATGCGCGGAAGCGGACATTTCTCGGGAAGAATAACCTGGGGGCTTGTTGCTGCCGGTGTGATCGCAAAAAAGATTGCAGCCTTGTCAGATGTGAGTGCCAGACTAATCTCCGCAGGGGGATCTGAAAATATTGAGAAAGCTATTAATGAAGCTTTAGCATCAAATGATTCTATAGGAGGAATTATTGAATGCAGGATTAAAAATCCTCCTGTAGCTATCGGTGAGCCATTTTTTTACTCTTTCGAATCTGCTGTGAGCCATATGATTTTTTCCATTCCTGCAATCAAAGGTATTGAATTTGGTTCTGGTTTTTCTTCTGCAGCCATGAAGGGTTCAGAACATAATGACCCATTTATAAGCAGGGATGGGAAAACAGCAACAAATAATGCCGGAGGCATCAATGGAGGTATTACAAATGGGAATGAAATTATATTCAGAATAGTTGTTAAACCTACATCATCGATCGGGGTCGATCAGACGACATTTAATTTCAAAACAGGAGAGATGACGACCCTTAAGGTAAAAGGGAGGCATGATACCTGTATAGCTTTAAGAATGCCGGTAATAGTTGAAGCAGCAACTGCTATCGCTATGGCAGATCTTATCCAGATTGACAGGGGTATTCATGGCAAAAGAAAATCAGATATTCAATAGATCTCTGTGGTCCTCTTTTCATTGTCTGCGGATTTCTGTGTAACCCAAAAATAAGAACTGTCACAAAGCTAAATATCATCCGGAGAATTAGAGTGATAACATATTTGCCTGGAGAAATCCTCTTTATCTGATCGGTTTAATTATTAACGCTTTCCTTTTTGATTTAATAATAAGCCCTTTTTTTGTCGATTCAGTTATTTTAAACCTGTTATCAATCCTGTCGCCAATAATCCATACTATTTTTCCGTCCGATTCAAGGATGAAGATATTTTCCTTGTCAAATCTTGAATATTTATTGTCGATAAAATAGTCACTCAGTTTTTTCTTCTGTTTCATTCCTAGGGGATAGAAATAATCCCCTGCTTTCCACTTCCTGATGATCATCGGGAAAACAATTTTCTGGTAATCAATACAGGCAAAATGAGAATCTGACGGGATTTCAAATGTGTCAGTGATTCTGACATTCTTCACTGATGAGATGCCGGGAAATGTACAGAATTCCTGTTCATTTTTAATTAAATATTGAGTTTCGTTCCGAATTTCTTCGTCAGAAACGATAATCTCCTTCCTGTTTTTAATTATTCTGTGCGTGTCGGTAAAGATCTGACCGCCTGTCTTTCCTTCAATTACTTTAATCAAATCATTTAAAAGTGAATTAGTAACACCAAATGGCTTAAACAATTCAAAGATTACGGCTTTATTATGCAAATAGTTCTTTAACTGATTAATATTAAATGTAATGAATTTTTCTTTCTCCTCACAGATACTTTCCCTTAATCGCGATATATATGCGGATACAATTTCATTAAACCCGGAAAATCTTTCAGCAGTTTCATTAAGTGTGATTTCGATAGAAGGATTTATCTCTTTGAGGACAGGAATTATCATAAGTCTTATTTTGTTCCTGGTATATTTAGTGTCGGCGTTTGATCTGTCTTCACGGAAATCAATTTTATGCTTATTGCGGAAAGCTAAAATATCCTGCCTGGTAGCGAAAAGCAATGGTCGGATAATCCTGTTGTTTAATGGTTTCATGCCTGCCATTCCTGTAAGTCCTGTTCCTCTTATAAGGTTTATAAGAAGGGTTTCAATATTATCATTAATGTTATGTGCAACGGCAATCAGATCGTATTCATTTTTCATCCTTATCTCTTCGAACCACTTGTATCTCAGATCTCTCGCAGCCATCTGGACAGATAGTTTATTCTTTTCTGCATAAGATTCAGTTTCAAACCTTTTTGTATAAAAAGGAATATTATGTACGGCAGCAAAATTACATACCAGTACCTCATCTTTGTCTGATTCTCCGGCTCTGAGTGAAAAATTGCAATGAGCTATACCTATTTTATATTCAAGCTGGCAAACAGGTAAGCCATAACCATTGAATCGATGCCCCCACTGACTGTCAGAAGAATTTTGTCTCCGGTTTTAATAAGATTGTTTTCAGAAATGAACTTTTTAAACTGATTTATCATATTTTGGTGCATTGAGATGTAAAAATAGAAAAAGGGATCCTTTCAGGGGATACCTTTTCAATAAAATTCTGTGTAAACTATCGTTTTGAGAGGTAATCAGCCACACTTTGCTGAGTTTCTTTCATCGCCTTGTCTCCTTTATGCTGGTCTGCGGGACATACTTCACTGTTTTCTTCAGATTTCCCAAATAAAACAGCCATTTTTTCAATGTAAATTATTAAAAATTAATTTATCTGGTATACTAACATTACGATCTAAAATTGAATTTGTTTATTACTGGTATGGCATTACAGCCGGAGGGCCGGGTTCAAAATTAGCAGGTCGCAATAGCTGCTCGCCTGAAACAATGATGGGTGAGATTGTTGAGTATAGCGGAAAATTCGGAAAATAACTGATCCTGATCTGAAGAGTGTTAAAAATGAGATTATCATTTCTGATTCTTATACCAAACCCTATACTGGAAAGCGTATATCCATTTCCCAGCATTTCATTTGTGCTGGAGAGGAATGAAAAATCAGCAAAACCAAAAAATGCGAATCTGAAACCATAAAGATTAACAGGGCTGAATAAAACAGATTCAAGACTAACTGTAAATCTTTGCGTGCCGTTTACAGAGTCATTTTTAAATCCCGAGAATCCATTATCAGTATTGAACCTAAGGTATTCATTGGAATATCTTCCGAATCCTTTCATATATTTAACATAAACGAAATTCCTGACCTTGGCGGTTCCCAGGTTTAAAAGGTTTGAAAAATAACTAATTCCTAGTGACACTATTCCCTGTTCGGTACGATTTTTATTCAGATAAGTTGGAAATCCTGCAATAAGCATAAAAATAGCCAAGATCTTTGCTGGCGGTACCAAATGACACTTCACCCCCAAGGTATGTTCTCTGCTTAAACTCATTAAATTCTCTTCCTACTGTGACTTTAAACAATGCTCCATATGGTATGTCTTCAGTACGTCCATAACCATAGATAAGATTGGTTTTGCATATTTTTGGATTGAAAGAGCGGCAGAACTCAGAAAAATCTTGTATTTCTGTAAATTATGAAATGATTCAGACGAAATTACAGGATGAGTGAATACATTATTATTGGTATAACGTCCCCTATTATAATCCTTGAAACAGAATACTTATTTACAAGAAAGGATCTGGATAACCAGTAATCCTGTAAATTGTACTTCAGCGGCGCAGGAACATTAATGTATCAAGATCTTCTGAAGTATACATCTGATGTATAGAAATTCCTCCTGCATATTTGGTGGATGAACTGACAAGTTTACGGTTAAGTCGAAACCATACGTCTTTTCTCCAAGTCCATTCAGATAGTCCACATTCAGGTTTATAAACGACTTTGCAATATTATCCTCGATATAGTGCACTCCAAATCCGGGAGAATCAGGTTTTGTATTATCGTAAGGTACATTGATTCCGAATTCATGTCCCATTCCAAAGATATTTTTATCAAAAACTGAAATGGACCCTTTGTCAAGTCCATTATAGGTATAGGCAGCTCCGAGTGAATAAACATCCTTTGTATAAACGATAATATCGGCTTCATCATCCGATACAGGAACAACAATTATTCTTGCATCATCAATAAATGGAAGTTGTCGTAAAATTCTCTCGTTATCGCTGAGTGTCAGCGGAGATATCTTATCTCCTTCAGAAAATAAAAGGTTTTTTCTGATGATATTTTCATTTGTATTAAAATGGGTCTTATTTAATAGTTTATAAATCTTCTAGCTGGCTGAATCAGGATTATTAATATCAGCTCCAAAGACATTGAGCCTCTGTATTATAATTTTTCTGATTTTTTGCCCGAATATTTTAAATAGGTTGCATCGCTTGTCCCGTTAAATTGTTTTTTGAAAAGAGTATCCGGATTTATTACAATAAAACTATATAGTTGCCGGGTCAGCTTTTTCTTCGAAGCTCTAACTTTAAGGGTATCGTAAAATATATAATTTTTATTTTTTGCAAGAATTTCCTGGGAAATAATTTCAGCAGGACTAATTAACGTTTCTTTCCTTTGGGAAAGAGAAATTTTCTCATTGAAATTTTGAATGATTCCCGGGAAAAATTTATAGATTGTGTCATTTTCTGAAGAATAACAGGATATGCAATTTTACAAGACAGAAACAGGGTCAAAAAGATAGTTGACCTCAACCGGTTCCTGTATTTGCTCAGAATTTTGCACATCAGGTTTCTTGAGGATTGCTAACCAACACATCATCAGAATTGAACTGAAATCCAAGCCTTTTTCCTGTTATAACCCTGGAATGTTGAATCTTCGCTTCAGCCTGGCCCACTGTTGCTATTTTCACTGCATCATATGGAGGTACCAGGAGATCAAATTCGAGGGCATATTGAATAGCAGTCGATATGATCATCTGGAGCGATTGTTTGCTTATTTCCTCATTTCCATAATTAGTGAATAACATTCCCATCTGTCTTTTTCCCTCTACAAAATACTGTTTTTCATGATTTATGAAAATTCTTGCAATCAGATATCCAAGATCGTCTAACCTCGAATATTTGAATGAGTCGTTCAAAAAATTGTAAATATTTATAATGCCTGAATATGCGTTATATTTGTTTTTCTGAATGTATGCAGTTTTCCAGGCTGGGTGTTCCCTGTCAAACTGAAAAATATTGGAATGCATGCTGAACAACAATATATCTCCTGCAACTTTTAACTGGGCGTCAAAATTACTTCTGTCAGTATATTCAAGTCTGATCCTGGAATCAATTCCACCCAGACTTGAATTTATCTCCTTTGATAAACTTTTAAGAACATCTTTAACAACGGAAAATGATTCCAAAGTATTGTCGAAAACTTTTTGCTTCAGAAGCGATTTTTCTTTAAGTGTTCCTATTATTGCCACTTTTTTATCATTCTGTCCGGTCATTTTAAACGTAGAGTTAAGTGAGATATTGGCTTCTAAAATAAGAATTATTAAATGAAATTGGAAAATTGATATCAAAACAGGTATCCGTGATTCCTTTAATCCTTTAATTAATATGATCTTGCAAACAGAACCCTCCGTTTTGATGGTTTTCCTGAATAGATACATTTCCCTGGTTCATCAGGGCTGTCAAAAGGAATGCACCTGATGGTGGCTTTAGTCTCCTCCTTGATTTTTTCTTCAGTCTCAACAGTTCCATCCCAGTGAGCCATTATAAAACCACCCTGGTTATCAAGAATCTTTAGAAATTCATCCCATTTGTCAACATAAAAAGTATTCTCCTTCCTGAAATTCAGAGCCTTGTTATAAATGTTTTTCTGGATCTCTTCAAGAAGCACAGGTACATATTCATTCACTTTGTCAATTGGTATTGTCTCTTTTGCAAGGGTATCCCTCCTTGCAACTTCAATTGTTTTATTTTCAAGATCACGAGGTCCTATCGCAAGGCGGACAGGAACCCCCTTAAGTTCATAATCAGCAAATTTCCATCCGGGTTTATTGTTATCCCTGTCATCATATTTTACTGAGATCCCCAAAGCCTCCAACCCTGTTTTTATTCTTACAGCTGTTTCAGTTAAAGCCCCAATCTGATCAATATTTTTATAAATAGGAATTATTACAACCTGTATCGGGGCAAGTTTGGGAGGCAATACAAGACCATGATTATCGGCGTGGCCCATTATTATGGCTCCCATAAGCCTTGTTGAGACTCCCCACGAAGTGGCCCAAACATAATCAAGTTTTCCGGTTCGGTCGGTAAACTGAACATCGAATGCCTTTGCGAAATTTTGGCCCAGAAAATGGCTTGTTCCTGCCTGCAAAGCTTTTCCATCCTGCATGAGTGCTTCAATGGCAAATGTATCGAGGGCTCCTGCAAATCTCTCATTTTCACTCTTATAGCCTTTAATAACAGGAAGTGCCATTGAGTTTTCGGCAAAGCTTGCATAAACATTTATCATCTTTTCAGTTTCTTCTACAGCTTCCTCACGGGTAGCATGAGCAGTGTGACCTTCCTGCCAGAGAAATTCAGTAGTCCTAAGGAACAGCCTAGTCCTCATTTCCCACCTCACGACATTGGCCCATTGATTAATCAGTATTGGCAGGTCCCTGTATGAATGGATCCAGTTCTTATAGGAATGCCAGATGATAGTCTCTGAAGTAGGCCTTATTATCAGTTCTTCCTCAAGTTTTGCAGTCGGATCAACTACTATTCCATTTCCATTTTCATCATTTTTGAGACGATAGTGAGTAACAACAGCACATTCTTTAGCAAATCCTTTTACATGTGCTGCTTCCTTACTGAAAAAAGATTTTGGGATAAATAATGGGAAATATGCATTTACATGACCAGTGGCTTTAAACAGTCTGTCCAGCTCTGCCTGTATTTTTTCCCATATCGCGTACCCATACGGTTTAATGACCATGCATCCGCGTACAGCAGAATTTTCAGCAAGATCAGCCTTGATAACCAGATCGTTATACCATTGTGAGTAATTTTCGTCCCTGTTTGTTAAAAACTTCGCCATTTTTTGGTATGGTATTTGTTTGATTAATTAAAAATAGATCGCGTAAAAATAAATAAAAAGATCAGTTATTACTCAAAAAAGGAAGTGAGGTTAATCATGAAAACAAAATACTATATCGGAATACTTTCAATACTTCTGCTTTCAGGCTCATCAGCAAACGCCTATAAAAATGATTTTGGAGATTACAGGAATGTTGATTCCAGGCAAGTTGTAAATAATTATAATGATGATAATGATTTTGATTTTGCATCAAGGATTAACAGGTTTCACAGGTCATTTGCCACTTTCGATTATTATTCTCCTGTTTATACTGATCCTTACTTTTACGGTTATCATCCATTATCAATAGGATTGGGCATTTATGGCGGAACAGGTTTAGGATTGCATCTTGGTTTTGGCCTGGGTTTCGGACTGGGATTTTCCTACAATTACCCGTATTATGATTATGGATATGGTTATTACAATTATTATGGATACGATCCTTACTTATGGTGGGGTTATAATCCCTTTTACTATAACAGCTGGTTCTTTCCTGGGATGTTTAGCTTTAACTTCGGCTTCAATTGGTTCAATGGATACTATGGATGGAACAGGTTTAACCATTTTTACGGATGCAATAGTTTCGGACCCGGTTATCGTGGGTACAATGATAATCATGGCTACTATTCTAACAGGTACTCAAGTCCGGTATCGACTTCGCGCAGAAATCCCGGAACCGGTTCCAATATATCCACCCCGAACAGCAATATTTCTAGAAGGGGTATCTCTTCAGGGAATTCAACTGGAAACAGGCGTATGGAAGTCAGTTCAAATTCTAACACCGGTTCCGGAGTATCAAGGAGAATAAGCTCCTCATCTGTCAGCGGTGGCCAGGGCACTTATAGAAGCACCTCCGGCAATTACAGGACCAGTGCAAATAATAGTAGTTACGTTCGTAGTTCCATGGACGTAAACAGAGGTATAAGTAGCCGTTCTTACAGCAGTACAAGCAGAGGTGCTATTTATGCAAGGGGATCAAGTACTGGTCTGACCTCACGTTCAGCAAGGGCTTTAAGTTCTTCTCAGTCACATTCATCTTCTTACAGATCTGTCAGATCGGGTTCCGGTACAAGGTTAAATTCATCACTCTTCAGAGGTTCCAGATCAGGTTCGTCAAGGGGAAGATCATCAGGCCGTAGATAATCCTGAAGAATCTCAAAAAAATATCTTATTTTATAAGAAAATAAATATATTTATTGAATCTTAACAGTTAGTTAATTAAATTTGTTTCTTTGGTACAATATTTGCGTGTTAATAAGAAAACAATAGGGGGAATTCAAAATGAAAACATTATCTCAAATATTAGTTCTTGCACTTCTGACGCTCGGCTCCTGTACCTCAAGCCTTTATACTGGAGGAGAGTACGATGATCTTTATTATTCACCCTCGGACAAGCAGGTTGTTAAAAACAAACCGCCTGTAAATGAACAATTTGTACAGGGCAATGTAAAGAACCAGGACTACTATGATAACATTTATGCAGCAGATACACTGGTTTCAGATGATTACTCTGATGCAGTTGATATTGATAATCAGACCGGTAATAATGATTATTTCAATAACCAGGGGTATGAATATTATAATGAGTACCCCTATTCATCAATGTTAAGAATGTTTTACGGAAACTATTTTGATCCTTATTCTTACGGTTTCGGATACCCATCATTGGGGTTTGGTTTTGGCTTTGGATATGGCTTTGGAGGTTATCCTTATTATTATGGCTATGGAGGCTATCCTTATTATGGCTTCGGAGGATATCCCTATTATGGTTACGGAGGCTTTTATGGCGACTATTATGGATATGGAGGTTTAGGATATTACGGAGGCTTATATTATGGTTTAGGATATCCATCATACCGCTATGGCAGTGCTTATTATGGAAGACCGGAACGTCCGAGCAACCTTTCCTCGAGTTGGAATAGTTCAGTTGGTGGCGTTGGCTCATCATCATCAAGAAGGGATAATTCTGTTTCCGGAGGAACATCCGTCTCTGGAGCTATCAGTTCAGGATCCCAGGCATTGTCTTCAGGGCAGAGGAGATCTGTTTCATCCGTAACACGTGCACAACAGACAGTTAATCAGGCAACGCAAAAAACTGTGCAGGTTCAGTCAAAAAGCGCATACAACCGTTCAAATAATGCAGTTCAGAAAAGTGCTGCAAATACAAAACCAGCTTATAACAGTGTTAACAGAGCCTATACTCCAAGTTACAATAATCCAAGAATGAGCACAAGGCCTTCATACAATAATAGCAGAGCCTATGAAAATGTAAATTCAGGCAATACACCTACTACAAGAAGAATATATAATAACTCAGGCACTGTAAGAACTCCATCTAATGGTTCTTATTCTATCCAGAGAAGAAGTCCTTCAGTATATTACTCGCCTTCCGGTCAGTACCGGTCGAGCTCTTACAGAAGTTCGCAAAGTTATTCAGTTCCATCAAGAAGCAGTGTGGAAAGAGGCAGCTATTCATCAGGGTCCTATGGAAGCTCATACTCGGGTAGCAGCAGATCCTCCTCCTCTTCCTCATATAGCGGATCCTCAGGTTCTCAATCAAGAGGTTCTTACTCCGGTTCTTCCGGTGGTGGTGGTGGCGGCTCTTCTTCAGGAAGAAGATAGTTTAAACATCCAAATTAGGTAAATAAACGTACATTCTAAATAAAGAGTGCAGGGATAGTCTTACAAAAAACATTAATCTTATGAAAAGAGTAATATTATTAATTGTCGCAGTATTTTCCATATTCACCTGGGTTACAGCTCAAAATGTTGATGATGCATTAAGATATTCCCAGGTTTTATATGGCGGAACAGCAAGGTTTATGTCTATGGGAGGAGCTTTTACAGCCCTGGGCGGAGATATTTCTTCGTTAAATGAAAATCCAGGAGGCCTTGGTGTATTCAGATCATCTGAAATAACTATAACACCGCAACTTTATAATGTTAAGACCACTGCAGGTTTTAACGGAGAATCATCAACTGATAATCTTGATAACTTTAACCTGGGACAGATCGGTATAGTAGGTAATATATTATCAAACAACAATGAATCTGGACTTATTACCCTGAATTTAGGTTATTCCTTCAATAAAACGAATAACATGAGTCAGAGTGTTAAAATACAAGGTGTAAGTAATACAAGTTCAATGGCAGACTATTGGGCAGCGCTTGGAAATAATAACGGAGGAACATATTACAAGAATCTTCAGGGAGCTGAAGGAATTGCCTTCGATGCCTGGGTAATGGATACAGTCACAGGTTCAGGTGGTAAATCATTCGCAACAGTATTCTCAAATTATGGTGATAATCCTCCGTCAGTATATGGGCAGACAATCACTCGACTTATTTCAAATGATGGATATATTGGAGAGCATGCATTTTCAATCGGGGGCAATTATTCAAATAAGATATTCTTCGGAGCCACCTTTGGAATCTCTCAGCTAAGATATACAAGCCATTATGAACACCAGGAATACGCAAATAATGCACTGCCATCACAATTTCAGGATTTTATCTACACTGATCATTATGAAGACAGAGGAACAGGATATTCAATCAAACTCGGAGCAATATATAAACCGGTAGATGCTGTAAGAATTGGACTTGCATTCCATTCTCCGACATGGTACAGGATTGGAGAGTATTATTATAACGATATAACATCCCACTTCACTGACGGAGGCCAGTATGAGTCTTCTAACCCTCCATCAAGGTTCAATTACGCACTTGCCACACCTTTCAGGTTACTGGCAGGAGTAGGGGTCCAGATAAGAAAATTTGCACTTTTAAGTGCTGATTATGAATATGTTGATTATAGCTCAGCTAAATTTTCTGAAACAGGTGACGGCTATGATTACAGTGAAAAAAATATGGAAATCAAAAATACTCTTAAAGCAACAAGTAACATTCGTTTGGGCGGAGAGTTCCGTTTGAACAACATCTATCTCAGGACAGGATATGGTTTTTATGGCAAACCATTTAAATCAGGTGAAGACAATGCAAATCTTGATTACAATACTTTGTCATTTGGCGCAGGTATCAGGGAGCAAAATGTTTCTATTGACTTCGCTTACACCAATTATAAATATTCTCAGAAATATTACCTGTACCCTGTGAATGCAGGTGTTCCTGCAGCAGTTTCAAATCTGAGCACAGTAAGAAATATGTTTACTCTCACTTTAGCTTACAAGTTTGGTATTTAATACTTTGATTACTTCCTGTATAAAGAGCTGCCACCGAATCTGGAAGGCCTCTTTTTTTATTTAATTAATTAAAACAGGGGTTGTTTTGTTTTAGATATAGCCGGCACTTCCGGCCCCGTATTAAATATCAGGTCAATAATACTAAGGCCGGGAACAAACTTGTTTTCGTTATTAAAAACCTGCATGTGCTCTTTTTCCTGAACTTCGATTTTTTTTTCGGTGAAATTCTGTACCTGAAATCATTTTCTGACTTCAAGAACAGGTTCAAAATTTGTTGTACAGGTTAGTTTTATTTCCATTTTAAGCATTTTAAGGATTGACTTCCGAAAGTTCCATATTCAGGTCGACAAGAAAATCAATCCTTTTTGAAATTACTCTTTCAATATTTTCAAAATAAAATTGAAAATAGGGTGATGAGTTATAAGCGGCGGTCAATGCCCTTAAATGAACCTGCTGCCACCTCTTGGAGTAATCTATCCTGATGTCTTTTGTTGGTGTTTTGTGCTGGCTGCCAAGATATACCGGCACTGTAAGAAGCTGTGGCCCATGTGCCGACAGAATATAGCATCTGTTCCGGTAGGATTGTTTAATGTAGTTCTCCTCATTTTCTACAAATACTTCATTAGCATGAGAAATCAGAGAGAAATATTCGACTGGCGGCAAGTATGATGTAGAAATTAATATTTTAGCTGCCATGGCAGAATGATCATTCCATCTTATTAATCATGCTGGCAGCGAAACCGGCACCAAATCCATTATCGATGTTCACAACCGTAACTCCTGTTGAGCAGCTTGTGAGCATAGCCAGGAGAGCGGATATTCCTCCAAAATTGGCGCCATAGCCGACACTTGTAGGTACCGCGATTACAGGTTTATCAACTAATCCTCCGACCACACTTGCAAGAGCCCCTTCCATACCTGCAATGACAATTATTACCCGGCATTTCCTGATTTCAGGTAATTTATCTACAAGCCGGTGAATGCCGGCTACACCTGCATCATAAATTCTTAAGATATTATTGCCCAGAAGTTCAGCTGTGATTGCAGCCTCCTCTGCAACCGGTATATCAGATGTTCCTGCAGTAATGACAGCAATTCTGCTTTCAGGGACCTTCGGTTTTTCTCTTTGAAATGAAATAATCCTTGCAACCGGATAATAAACAGCGTCGTGCGATACACTATGAACAGCCTCAAACATTTCATTATTAGCCCTTGTACCTATGACATTATTTTCCTTTTCTGCCATCACTCTGAATATTTCCCTTACCTGCTCGACTGATTTCCCGGCGCAATAAATAATTTCAGGATACCCGGTCCTTATCTCACGGTGATTGTCAATTCTGGCAAAACC
This sequence comes from uncultured Bacteroidales bacterium, assembly GCA_963747625.1. Classification (GTDB taxonomy): domain Bacteria; phylum Bacteroidota; class Bacteroidia; order Bacteroidales; family VadinHA17; genus LD21. Next base: position 53,255 of record CAVVGP010000065.1, read on the forward strand.
AAGATCGGTATAAGGAAAGTTTTTAAGAACTTCTAGAGCCTTTTCGATGCTTGTTTCACCATTTTTTACATCGTTAAGCAGTTTTTCGACCTCTTTTATATTCATATTGCCCGTTTTTCAGGATTTAAACTTCCTGTCCTGTAACCTTCAAGGTCCAAAGATACATATCTGAATCCTATTTTTTTTAAGCTGGAAATAATATGTTCCTTGTCAGGATTACGAATGATCTTCTCTAAATAGCCCGAAAGGCATTCAATTCTGGCTATATCCCCGTGTATTCGTACCCTTGTTCCGGGATAGCCTAATTCAAATAGCTTATTTTCAGCTTCTTCTATCATTCTGATTGTACCATCACTAATATTGACTTCGTAAGGAATTCTGGTTAACAGGCATGCCATGGAAGGTTTATCCCATATTCCCAGTTTTGTTTTTCTTGATAACTCACGAATATCACTTTTTGTCAGACCTGATTCGAGCAGAGGACTCCTGATTCCCAGTTCTTTCAATGCCGCCATACCTGGTCTGAAATCCCCGGTATCATCAGCATTTGTTCCATCAATCACGTACTGGAAATTATTTTTTGATGCAAAATCCAGTAAATCAGTGAATATTATTTTTTTGCACTGATAGCATCTGTCAATCGGATTGCTTCTTATCAGTTCGGGAAAAGCAATATCTATTATTTTGTGTCGGATACCAAATGAATTGGTGAACTCAATAGCTTCATTAATTTCCCGGGCAGGCATATAAGGTGTTCGTATGGTTATTGCTATTATGCCCGTTTTGTTTAATTTATATGCATGGTGTAAAAGAAATGTACTGTCGACTCCCCCTGAAAAAGCAACTACAATCGATTTCAGATTTTTTAGTATACTGTCGAGTTTCAGAATTTTTTGGTTTCTGATGTCCATTTTAATTAAAATATTTTCAATTATAAATTATGCATTATCAATCATTTCTTACCTGCCTGTAAAAGGGCAATAATATTATTGTAAACCTCTTTGACGGGAATCATCTTTTCAGCAGCAATACGTTTGCATTCTTCATATTCCGGTTTAAAGGATACCTCTTTCCCGTTATAGTATGATCGTTTTACCGTCACATCGCCATAAACAGTTGCAAAAGTTTCGAATTTTCTTACCAGTGTATCTTTTCTGAATGGGAATGTTCTGATTCCCAGTGAGGTTGATTCTGTAAAAATGATATCTTTTAATGTACCGGCTGATTCTGTTTCACATATAACATTTAGCACGATACCCGGACGACCTTTTTTCATAATAATATTTGAAAAGAAAACGTCCGATGCGCCGGCTTTAAACAATCTGTCGGAGATATATTCAAAAAATTCCGGATTCATATCATCTATGTTGCATTCAATCTGAAGTGCTTCATGTCCTGACACCGGATTCACAATCGTTTCGCCGATAAACACTCTTAAAAGGTTAGGAACATCCTTGTGCTCTTTATGGCCCACGCCATATCCTGTTTTTTCAATAGCTAAAGCAAGATCAGGGCTGAAGCTAGTAGCCAGTGAAGCAATAATAGCTGCACCTGTAGGTGTTGTAGCTTCAAAGTCTACACCCCCTGTTTTAACGGGAATGCCCTTGATTATTTCGGCAGTTGCCGGAGCAGGAACTGGAAGTGTGCCATGATCACATTTTACAAGACCTCCTCCCAGTTCAACTGTGGAAACATGAACAGCATCAACATTTAACGCATTGAAGCAAATAGCTGCTCCGACAACGTCAATTATAGAATCAACAGCGCCAACTTCGTGAAAATGTATATGGTCTACTGAAGTTCCATGTACAGTAGCTTCAGCCTGTGCGATCTTCATGAAAATTTTTCTGCTTAATTCTTTCGTTTTATTATCAAGTGTCGAGTCATTAATAATTTTTTCGATATCAGACATATACCTGTGTGCATGTTCATGCCTGGTCTGTTTAACTGTCACTTTTGTTCCTGTAATTCCATGCCGCTGATCTTTTTGTATTTGCAGTTCCCATCCTGGAAGTTTAAGTTTATTCAGCTCATCAATGAGAAACGTTTTATCAATCCCAAGATCAATCATAGCACCGAGATTCATATCTCCACTGATACCTGAGAAACAATCGTAACCTATAATTTTCATATTTATAAAGTAGTGTTAAGTGCAACAAACAAAACCGAAGAATGTTATAATTTATGTTCAGAATGAATATGATTGTATTTTATTCTGCGAATATACTATTTACAACCTTTACGGAATAATAAAAAAAAAATTGTATTTTTCGGAACTTATCGGGAAATCGTTTTAATTAAACAGATTATTTAAGATTATGAAAAGAAGGGATTTTCTTAAAACATCAGTGGGCAGTGGCATCGCTGCCGGTGCAGCATTAAGCATGGGAGTATATGATAAATTATTGCCAACAGCAAAAACAGCTGAGAAATATGATATGGTGGCTATAATGGGAGGTAGCCCTGATGCTATGTTTGACCTTGGAATTCAGGAATTCGGAGGCATGGGTACATTTGTTAAAAAAGGACAGAAAGTCCTTGTCAAGCCTAATATTGGGTGGGATGTAATTCCTGATCTTGGTGCAAATACCAATCCTTTGCTTGTAAAAAGGATCATCGAGCATTGTTTTAAGGCAGGAGCAAAAGAGGTATTTGTGTTTGATCATACATGTGATAACTGGGTTAATTGTTATAGTAATTCCGGAATTGAAAAAGCAGCTAAATCAGCAGGAGCTAAAGTAGTACCTGGCAATTCTGAAAGTTATTACCACGAGATTGAAATACCGGGTGGAATAAAACTACAGAAAGCCAAAGTTCATCAGCTTTTGCTTGAGACAGATGTTTATATAAATGTACCCGTTCTTAAGGATCATAATTCAACAAGGATGACTTGCTGCCTTAAAAACAATATGGGAATAGTCTGGGACAGAGGTTTCTGGCATTCGAATGACCTGAATCAATGCATTGCCGATTATGCCCTTTATGAGAAAAAGCCGGTACTGAATGTCATCGATTGTTATAATGTTATGGTTAAGCATGGTCCCCAGGGAGTATCAAAAGAGGATATTGTTTCAATGAAGTCACAGATACTTACACCCGACTGGGTTGCAGGTGATGCGGCTGCAGCAAAAATTCTGGGAGTAGCTGTTGAAAAGATCGAGTACATACCAATTGCTCATAAAATGGGGTTGGGGAATATGAACCTGGAATCTCTTAATATTAAAAGAATTAAAATGTAATTTCTGATGAGTTCATCTTTACTTAGAAGAATCCGCATTGTTTTTTCGACTCTTGTTTTTATTTATTTTGTACTGGTTTTTGTTGATTTCAAATCAATAATACCTGAAAAATACATTAACGATTTAATTTTTTTACAGTTTATACCTTCTGTCCTGAAGTTTTATAATCTGAAAACATTGGCAGCAGGAGGTTTTCTTATAATTCTTTTATTGACATTGCTTACCGGTCGTACTTATTGCTCATTTCTTTGCCCTCTTGGTATCGGTCAGGATCTTAACAGCAGGATAGGAGGACGGATTAAGAAAAAGTTCAGGAGGTACGGATATAAAAGGCCGTTTACCGTTTTAAGGTACACTATTCTGGCAGCTACTCTTATTGTTACATTGGTGTGGGGTATTTACATGATAACCATTCTGGACCCATATAGTATTTTTGCCAGGTTTATGACCTATTTTGCAAAGCCGGTTATAATAATGATGAATAATTTTCTTGCAGGAATACTTGGGAAATTTGATATCTATACACTTAGTAATGTTCCAGTTAAGGGATTTTCACTTATTGCCTATTCTATTCCGGCAGCTTTCTTTATTCTTATAGGGGCACAGTCCTTAACCAAGGGGAGATTATATTGCAATATGATCTGCCCAGTTGGTACATTTCTTGGTCTGATCTCGAAAATTTCGATCTTCCGGATAAAATTTAATGAGTCTGCCTGTACACGTTGCGGAAGATGCGCAATAAGGTGCAAATCATCATGTATTGACTTTCTTAAGCCACATGTCGATCTTTCACGATGCGTAAGCTGCTTCAACTGCATACATACCTGTCAGGATAAAGCCATTTCTTTCGGGATTGTGAGCTTTAAAAAGAAAGTTCATGAGACAGATGAAAGTAAACGTAAAGCTTATAGTGGGATCACTTCTTCTCTTATTCGGCTTTTCACGTGTTTCAGATGGTCAGGATAAGACTGCACCAAAACCTAAGAAAGGATCAACGGTAAAGGAGAACCGGACATGTCCGGTATGTCCTCCCGGTGGGATAGGAATTGAAGATTTTAACAAAAACTGTACTGCCTGTTCACTATGTATAAATGCCTGCCCGAATGGCGTTCTGGAACCTGCATACACACAATATGGGATTGCTGGCATGATGCAGCCGGTTATGGATTACCATAAGAGCTTCTGTACATATAATTGCACCAGATGTACTGAGATTTGTCCGACCAACGCATTGCATCCTCTGCTTCTGGAAGCTAAGAAGCTTACACAGATCGGGAAAGCAAATTCATAAAAGATAATTGTATTGTAAAACCGAAAAAACAGCATGCGGCGCCTGTTCAGAAGCCTGTCCGACAAAAGCATGCCATATGATTCCATACGAAGGGAACCTGGTAATCCCTGAGGTTACAGAAGATATCTGTATCGGATGCGGACACTGTGAATTTGCCTGTCCAGCTTCCCCTTATAAAGCAATTTTTGTGGATGGAAATACTGTACATACTGCCGCAAAAAAACCGGAAAATGTGAAATCAGAAACAAAAACGCCGGTAGAATTTCCATTTTAAATTAATATTTTGATAACCACCCCTAAAAATAATTTATTCTGATACAATGAAACCATCACATATTGAACATATTGGTATAGCTGTCTCAAATCTTGAGGATGCGATAAATTTTTATGAAAATGTACTGGGTCTGGAATGTTATAATATTGAAGATATAGCCGATCAGAAAGTCCGGACAGCATTCTTTCTGATCGGACAAACAAAAATTGAACTTCTGGAATCAACTGATCCTGATGGTCCCATTGGAAAATTCATTCAGAAGAAAGGAGAAGGAATTCATCATATTGCCTTTTCAGTTGAAAAAATTGAAGAACAATTAGTGCATGCTTCAAATATGGGCATCACACTTATTGATTGTAAACCGCGAAAAGGAGCAGAAGGTCTCGATATTGCCTTTTTACATCCAAAAGCCACTTCAGGGGTTCTTATTGAACTGTGCGAAAAAAAGAAAGAGACAATAAAATGATCTGAATCACTTAACTGGCTAATGGTGTACATGTTTGAAAAAATTATTAGGTTTGTATAACATTAGAAGCCATATGAAAAAATCCATAGCAATTGCAGGTAATACTGGTCCAAAGATCAGGTCTGATTGTGAAATTATTTTAGAAATAAAGCCTGAAGGCGGATTAGCAATTAACATTAATTCTAAAGTCAGGGCATTATATGGTGAATCCATAAAGAATCTTATTGCTGAAATACTTGTTTTTTTTGAAATTAAACATGCTGCAGTAAAAATTACCGACTCAGGAGCTCTTCCATTTGTGATTGCTGCCAGGATGGAATCGGCTGTCAAACAATTGATTAATACGGATATGGAATATCTCCCTGAGTTTCTTGCAGAGAATAGTTATTCCACAACACGTGACAGGTTCCGGTTCTCAAGGCTATACCTGCCAGGTAATACTCCGGGACTTATGATCAATGCGGGTCTTCATTCTGCCGATGGAATAATTCTTGATCTTGAAGACTCTGTTGCACCGGAAAAGAAAGATGAAGCCAGGATTCTGGTAAGGAATGCTTTAAGGCAGGTCAATTTCAATGGGGCAGAAAGAATGGTAAGAATAAACCAGGGTGAAAGAGGTTTGAAAGATCTTCATTTTGTTATTCCTCATTATGTAAATCTTGTACTTCTGTCAAAATGCGAAAATGCAGATTATGTCCGGGCAGTGGAAAAAGAGATTGCAGGTATTAAACATAAATTCAACCTCAGCAATGAAGTGTTTCTGATGCCTATTATTGAGAGCGCCCTTGGCATTGAGAATTCTTTTGAAATAGTAAGTGGTTCTGAAAATATAGTTGCTGTCGCTATTGGTCTTGAGGATTATACAGCTGATCTTGGTGTTTCAAGAACCGTTGAGGGGAAAGAATCATTTTATGCCAGAACGCGACTTGTGGTTGCTGCCAGGGCAGCCGGTATCCAGCCTATAGATTCCGTATTTTCTGATACTTCTGATATGGAATCTTTAAAGGAGACTGTGATGGTATCAAAATCGCTGGGTTTTGAAGGAATGGGTTGTATACATCCCAGACAGATACCTGTTATAAAAAAGGGATTTGCTCCTGATGAAAATGAAATAGAGAAGTCTAAAAAAATCGTACTCGCATTTGAAACAGCAAAGCTTAATGGGCTTGGTGTTGTTGCACTCGGTTCAAAAATGGTTGATCCTCCCGTTGTGGCCCGTGCACAAAAGAACATTGACCTTGCTGTCAGGCTGGGCCTCTTACCACATGACTGGAATAATGAATTTCAGTCGGATGAGAAATAAGTATAAAAAGAGTCAATATGCCAATGAAAACTGTAATAAATGCTGCTGGCAGGTCAGTTCCACTTGAGGTCAACGGACAATCACAGATCCCTTTTAAAGGAGTTGGTAAATATAGGCCCGACGGCAGAAAGTATTCCCCTCCAATACCGTCATGTTCAGATTACCCCGACGATGGCAATAAAGTTGCAGGTTCTCTTGAGGAAGCTCTGCGGAAATGCGGCCTTCGGGATGGAATGACCATTTCGACACATCATCATCTGAGAGATGGCGATCTGATAAGCAATAAGGTATTTGAACTGGCTTCAGCGATGGGAGTTAAGGATCTGGTATGGTTTCCCTCTGCTTCATTCCCATGTAATGATCCTATCATAGAATATCTTGAAAATGGAACTATAAACAGGATTGAAGGAAGTATGAATGGTCCTTTGGGACGATATGTTTCGGAAGGCAGGATGAAAGGAACTGCTGTACTTAGATCTCATGGCGGGAGGGTACAGGCTATTCAGGATGGCGAGGTCAGAATTGACATTGCAGTTCTGGCAGCTCCTACAGCTGATTCTTTTGGAAATGCAAAAGGCACTGGAGGATCATCAGCCTGTGGCGTTCTTGGATATGCAAAAGCTGATTACATGTACGCCTCAAAAGTAATTGTGGTCACTGATAACCTTGTGGATCTACCTTGCTTCCCGATGGAGATAGAAGGAAACTATGTTGATTGGGTGGTGGTGGTTGAAAAAATTGGAATACCTGAAAAGATTGTATCAGGTACAACACAGATTACAAAGAGCCCCGACAGATTGCTGATTGCAGAATTGACTGCATCATTTCTTGAAAAATCGGGTATTTTAAAAGATGGCGTTACGATGCAGGCTGGAGCCGGAGGAACTTCTCTGGCAATAGCAGTCTTTGTTCACGAGATACTGAAGAATAAAGGATGGAAATCGAAATTTGGATTTGGAGGAAGTACCAAATATATGGTAAAGATGCTCGAAGAGGGTCAGATGGGCTTTATCCTCGATGCCCAGGTATTCGATCTTGATTCAGTGAAATCCATAGAGAATAATCCAAATCATGTTCCTTATTCAGTTTTCAATGCATACAATTATCATTCGAAGGGAAACCTTACCAGTATAATGGATATTATGATCCTTGGAGCAACTGAAGTTGATTTGAATTTCAATGGCAACGTAGTTACACATTCAGATGGATATCTGCTTCATGGCATAGGAGGATGGCAAAACTGCCTTCATGCCAGGAATGTAATTCTTCCAATACCTCTGTTTCGTGACCGTATACCGGTAATAGTGGATAAAGTCACAACATTGTGTGGCCCAGGTGAACTTATTGATGTAATAATAACAGAAAGAGGCATTGCTATTAATCCTCTGAGGCAGGATCTTATTGAAAGTGTAAAAGGAAGCGGACTTCCATTAAAAACACTCCGTGAGCTCAAGGATGAAGCTGAAAAAATTTGCGGAGTGCCGCAAAAAGCTCAGTTTGAGGATGAGATTGTTGCTGTTATAAAATGGGTTGATGGTACAGTTATTGATGTTGTAAGAAAAATCAAAGTGAAGTAATTATCACTATGGAAAAATACAAATGCGTCATTTGTGGATATATTTATGACCCTCAGGAAGGAGATTCATCGGGTGGAATTGAGCCCGGCATATCTTTTAACGACCTGCCTGCTGATTATATCTGTCCGGTTTGCGGAGCAGGTAAAGATGAATTCCTTAAATATGAGTAGTGGGAGAATATTCGACTCCCGAATTAAAAATACTTACTATTTGACCGGCATGTTCCTGACCACATCAATGAGAAGGTCCCAGAACATCTTAGCTGTCTTTATTTCAATCATCTCCTCAGGAGTATGGGCTCCTCTGATTGTAGGTCCAAAAGATATCATATCAATACCTTTTATTTTTTCGTATACCAGGCCACATTCAAGTCCGGCATGAATTGCCCTGACGGAAGGTTCTTTCCCGAATAATTTTACATATGACTGTCGTGTAATCTTCAGTATTTCCGAAGCCAGACTTGGTTTCCAACCTGGGTATCCTTCAGAGTGCACTACTTCTGCTCCGGCCAGCCGCAGGCATGATTCAACCATTGAACCTGCATTATTCTTTGCTGACTCAACTGAGCTTCTCTGGGTGGTAATTATTCTGATTGTGAAATTTTCGCTGAATTTTGCTGAAGCAAGGTTAGTAGATGTCTCAACCAGGTTATCCATTTCCTGTGACCATGCAATTACTCCATGCGGACAGCAGGTTAGTGCATTGAGGAACCTGTTTTGACTCTCTTTGTCCATAACATATGCAGGAATTTCAGTTTCCCTGGCATAAATCTTAAGATCCTTTTCGAGCTCTCCAAATTCATCTGCCTGAGTAGAATAGAAATTGTCTATCCATACTTTTACCTGCTCAAGTTGTGATTTATCGAATACAATTTTGGAAAACGCTTCTCTAGGTATTGCATTCCTTAAATTTCCTCCGTTAAAGTCAGCGACAGATATTTTAAATTGATTTGATAAATTCCATAGCAGCCTGTTCATTATTTTGACAGCATTGCCAAATCCTTTATGGATTTCATCGCCTGAGTGACCACCATGAAGACCCGTGACTGATAAATCAAGTGCCAATGAACCGTCAGGTACCTGTTCTGCTTTATAATTCATGGTCCCTATTGTATCCATACCTCCGGCACAGCCTATGAATAGAATTCCTTCATCTTCAGAGTCGAGGTTGATAAGTGTTCTGCCTGTGAAAAAATCTGGTTTAAGATTAATAGCTCCTGTCATCCCTGATTCTTCATCGACTGTGAAGAGGCATTCTATTTTTCCTGCTTCAAGGTTTTCATCTGTAAGAATTGCCAGTTGCGATGCAATTCCAATTCCGTCATCAGCTCCTAGAGTGGTACCAGTAGCAGTAACCCATTCTCCGTTAACAGCTGGAATAATAGGATCAGTTGCCCAGTCATGCGGGTAATCAGCATTCTTTTCACCTACCATATCCATATGACTTTGAAGAACAACTGTTTTCCTGTTCTCCATTCCTTTGGTTGGAGGTTTGGTAATCAGTATGTTTCCAACTTCATCCTCTTTTGATTCAAGATTATTTTTCCTGGCGAACTCAATAAGATATTTTCTTATTTTTCCCTCATTCTTCGAAAGACGTGGAATCTTACAAATCTCTTCAAAGTAGATCCAGATTGGTGCTGGATTTAATTGACTTAAAATGCTCATGCCTTGAATTATAGTGCTGATTTGCCGCAAAAATACTATTTTTTTTCATTTTTACACTATTACCTTAAAATTATAGTCGGATGGCAAGTCTGAAAAAATTTGATTATTTTTACGAATAACAAGCCGGGTTAATCTAAAATAAAGTGGTATGTCAAAACATACAATAGTTACCATGCCTGGAGACGGAATAGGTAAAGTTGTTCTTGAGCAGGCAATAAGAGTATTGGATGCAGCTGGATTTGAAGCAGATTATATTCATGGTGATATCGGATGGGAATTCTGGCGAAAAGAAGGAAATCCTTTGCCGCAAAGAACCATCGATCTTATTGAAAAACATAAAATTGCCCTTTTTGGAGCTATTACATCAAAACCTATAGATGAGGCGAAAGCAGAACTTTCTCCTGAACTTCAGAATAAAGGTTTTACATATTCAAGTCCTATCGTGGGTTTGAGGCAACTTTTTGATCTTGATATATGTGTTCGACCCTGCAAATCATATAAAGGAAACCCACTCAATTTCGTAAGGAGAGGTAAGGGAAATACAATTGATGAACCTCTTATCGATGTTGTAATTTTCAGGCAGAATACTGAAGGTTTATATTCAGGTGTCGAATGGACTAATCCTCCGGTTAATGTTCACCAGGCTTTTATGACTCATCCGAAATTTGTCAAAAACTTTGGTAAAGTCCCGGTGGATGAGCTTTCAATTTCCACAAGGATTTTCACCAGGAAAGCAACATGCAGAATACTTAATGCAGCATTTGAACATGCAAAAAAAAATGGATATAACTCAGTCACTGTATGTGAGAAACCTAACGTTATAAGAGAGACCTCAGGATTGATGTGGAGACTGGCTAAGGAAATACAGAAAAACTTTTTCCCCGGAATAAAGCTTCTTAATACGAATATTGATGCACAGATGATGTGGCTTACAAAAAATCCGGAAGATTATGGCGTAATAGTTGCCGGAAACATGTTCGGTGATATAGCATCCGACGCTTTTGCAGGTCTTATTGGTGGATTAGGATTTGCCTGCAGCGCTCAGTTCTCAGCTGACGGGGTTGCAGTTTTTGAACCGACTCATGGATCAGCACCGAAATATGCCGGATATGAAGTTTCGATTGTGAACCCTGTTGCTATGATTGAATCGGCCTGCATGATGCTTGATTACCTTGATGAGAAAAATAGTTCTTCTAAAATACGTAATGCGGTTGCTGCTGTTATTGAAGAGGGCAAGGTCAAAACATACGATATGATGAAGATGGCAGGCAGCCCTGAAGTTCTTAAAAATGGTGCCGCTTCAACAGTTCAGATGACAGATGCCATTATAGCCCGCTTAAAATAATTTATAATACTTGAATGACAGACGAAGTTAAAAAACTTTGGCCGGAACTGGAATGGATTAAGGACCAGTCACTGAGGGAAAAAACCGCTAAAACCTGGGAGATTGCACTTGAAAGGAGCATCCTTGGTTCCGAGGATCTTGAAAAAATACCTTTCACGCTTTTATGCGGCCCTGATCTTAGGGTAAGTTTCATGGCTCACAAGAGGTGTGTAGTACATATCGCAAAGGCAAGCGGTGAAAAGATGAATGAATTTTTTGGTTCTGACCTTCCCGTGAATATGGATGTGCTGATTTCGGGTGCAATCCTGGCTGATGTTGGTAAATTGCTTGAATATGAGCTTGATAAGGAGAAGAAAACCGTCCAGGGAAAATATGGCCAGCTTCTCCGGCATCCTTTTTCAGGAGTTGCCCTGGCAGAAGAGTGCGGAGTACCCCCTGAAGTCTGCCATATTATTGCAGCTCATGCAAATGAAGGCGACCTTGTAAAAAGAACCACAGAGGCGTATATTGTTCATCATGCTGACTTTATGACATTCCTGCCATTCAAAAGCAGGTTAATAGTCTGAATAGAAGCAGATACATCAGCTCCCGGCATGGCAAAGGATTTTAATGGCATTTAATTGAACAACCACGAAGCCGGTACATTAATTTTTTGTTTTTCCGGAGCTTCTACAAGAAATTCAAGGCCAATTCCACCTGTATGCTGAAAATATTCTATTCTTAACTTATGGAATCCCCTGGCGAAGGGAAAGCTTTTTCCCTCTTCCCGCATACCATGTATACCATAATTAACAACGGTCTCAGTCCCGTCGATGACCAGTTTACTTCCATCATCGGAGTTTATATACAAACCATAAACACCATCTGAAGGAATGAGAATATATCCTTCAAACACAATGCTGAATAAAGAATCCCGGCCGGCTACAGTATGAGAGACTCGGGTTACGGTTTTTGTAAGAACAGGCTTAAGTGAAGAAAAATCAGGCAATTCAGTAAAATTACCTTCAAAAATCGTTGCTTTTAGCCCTGGTTTAAGTTTACCGGTAGTCATTGCAGGAAGTGGACTTTTCTTCTCAATCAGAATGGAAATTATACGGCTCTGGTTATCACTCCATTTTGTAAAGGCATTAACTGTAGTTGTTTGTGAAATCTTAACAGGGCTGGAATAAACTGAAGAATTTTCAGTTGGTACCGAGCCATCGGTGGTATAGTAAATTTTCCCTCCTTCCCGGTAATTTTTCAGTTCAATTGTAAAAGTATCGGTAAATATTCTGTCATTGGATACTATTGACGGAGGAATGATGTTATGGTTAGCTTTGTAAACATTCTCAACACCCATCTTATTTACTTTTCTGTCGTAGGTCATGAGACCATTGGTTTCCGTTTCAACATCGGTGGTTTGGGTGTATACAGTTGCGCTCAGTCCATTTTCTTTAACGAACCTGTGGATCATATCGTAATAAGATTCATATTTCGATAAAAGCTGGAGAGTATCAGCCATATTTCTGTATCCCCAGTTTTTTTGTTCCCATGTATGTCCCTGGAGAGGGAGTCCGAGTCCTCCGAATTCTCCAAGCACTATTGCTCTTTTCTCTTCAGCAGGTTGTACAGCCGGTTCAGGATAATGATGGATATCACTTATATTACCTGTTCCTCTGTCAGTCCAGCCGGAGGCACTATTGACAAGCCTGGTTGGGTCATAATCGGCTATTAACTGAGTTATTCTCCCGGTTTCAAACTGACCCCATCCCTCGTTAAACGGGATCCACATGATGATTGATGGATGATTAAATTTTGTTTCGATCATCCTCTTAAACTCAAACTCATATTGTGCAATTGCTTCTTTTGACTTATGTATATCGGGAAGATTTCCCCAAATTGATTCATCACCACTGGGCATATCCTGCCAGACAAGAATTCCCAACTTATCGCACCAATAATAAAATAACCTGTTTTCAACTTTTACATGTTTACGAAGCATATTGAATCCCATTTTTTTAATCATGCGAAGATCATTGATCATTGCGTCTTCAGTGGGAGGGGTGTAAATACCATCAGGCCAGAAACCCTGATCGAGAGGTCCATTCTGATATACAAACTTGTTATTCAACAGCATTCTTGTAAATCCGTCATCAGTTTTACCGATCGATATCTTTCTGATGCCAGTGTAGGATTCTATCTTATCGGCTATTTTATTGTTATTTTCTAATTCTATTGAAATATCATATAAGAAAGGATTGTCAGGGGACCAGAGTACAGGATCTTTGATTTGCAAAATAATTTCATTGTTGCTCTTTCCTGTGGCTTTTGCAATTATTTTCCTCTCTTTTTTAATTTTTAAAATAAGAGTACCTGAATCTGCATTTATAACATCAGCTTTAAAAGTGATTGTCCCCTTATCAGCATCAGTCACTGTTCTGAATGAGGATATATAAGATTCATTTACAGGTTCTATCCAGACTGTCTGCCATATACCTGTGGTCGAAGTGTACCATATACTCCCGGGAGATTGAACCTGTTTACCCCTTGGTTGGGTCCCTTTATCAGTGGGATCCCATACACAGACAGTCAATTCGTGCAGTTTTTTATCAGCAAGTGATTTTGTAATATCGAAAGTAAAAGGGTCATATCCACCTCGATGCGATCCAACCTCATTCCCGTCGATCCAAACTGTGGTTTCCCAGTCGCAAGCTTCGAAATTCAGCAGAATGTGTTTTTTCTTCCAGACATTTGGTATTCTGAAGGTCCTTTTGTACCATAGATTTTCAGTTTCTGAGACTTTTTTTTTAACACCGGAAAGGGCTGATTCAACGGGATAAGGGACAAGTATTGATCCATCCCATTTTTCAGGTTTTAATCCTTTCTGAGTGATTGAATAGTCCCAGAGGCCATTAAGGCTCATCCATGAACTTCTTACCAGGTCAGGGCGCGGATATTTCAACCAAGGCTTCAGAGGATCAACTTCGCCTGCCCATTTTGTCAGGATAGGATTTTCTGCAATTTTCCAGTTTACCTCCTTTTTCTGTGTACACGATAGACATAGTATTATAAAAGAAAGTATAGATACACTCTTAAGTATTTTCATAGGTTTTATATAATTTTCTTTTTATTGTATATTCCCGATGCCCGTTGAACTTCAACTGAAGTTTACTATTGGTCCTGTGCCGCTTATTCTTAACCCAGTTTCATCTTTTCTACCTCTTCAATATTTCTTTCATTTGTAACAGCTTTTGCATCAGGTGTATATAAATAATCAATAAGGTCCTGGTATTTTTCCATTACTTTTCCTCTTACAATCTTCATTGTAGAATTCATAAGGCCATTATCTTCTGTAAAGCTCTCTTCCAAAATCCCGATAGCTACGGGAAGCCATCGCTGTGGAAACATACTTCCGAATTTCCCGTTTGTTCTGTATTCATTAACTTCGTTTTCGATCAATGTAATGACACTACGCTTACCTTCATCGGAATCAGCTGTAAGATTTTTTTCCTCGAGATATAGTTTGAGAGCATGCTGATTTGGTACAATAAGAGCAACTGTATATGGTTTCTGGTTGTTATGAAGCATACATTGATCAATATATTTTGATTGTTCCGAGAGAGCTTCTTCTATACCTTCCGGGCTGAATTTTTCGCCATCATCTGCTATCAACAGGCTTTTAAATCGTCCAAGCACATAGAGAAATCCATCTTCGGACATGTACCCCATATCACCGGTGTATAGCCATCCGTCTCTTATAGCCTCTTTTGTTGCGGCTTCATTTTTCCAATATCCGTACATTACATTTCCACCTCTGATAACTATTTCTCCTTTTTGGCCTGTTGGAACCTCATTACCCTCATCGTCACAAATTTTCAGATCCATATTATTTACAAGTGTACCTGATGATCCCAGTTTATGCCTGCTGGTGGAGTTTGAAGATATGACAGGAGAAGCTTCGCTTAATCCATAACCCTGGTACATTGGTATGCCGAGAGCATAGAAAAACCTCTGAAGTTCAATTTCAAGAAGGGCTCCTCCACCTATAAAATAATCAAGTTCACCACCGTATGCTTCACGTATTTTACTGAATAGGAGTCTGTCATAAAACCTTAATAATGGCTTTTTAAGCTTTTGCAACCCTCTTCCTCTATTCCATCCCTCTTTGTTATAAGAATATGATATTTTTAATGCGTGATTAAAAAGTATTTCAATCAACCGGCCTTTTTCCTTGATACTTTTTTCAATATTTTTTCTGAAATTCTTTGCAATAGCCGGAACACTCATCAAAAGATTTGGTTTTATCTCTTTCAGACAGGTGGGAAGGTTCCTCAGTGTCTCCATAGGCGTTTTACCTGTTTTAACCGAAGCAATACTTGCTCCCTTGCCCATAAAGGCAAAAATTCCGCCCGTATGTCCGAATGAATGATCCCACGGAAGGATGATGAGGGTTTTATAAAAAGAAGGTATATCCATCAGAGTATAAGCCTGGTACACATTGGTCACATAATTCCCGTGAGTAAGAATTATACCTTTTGGATCGGCTGTTGTACCCGAAGTATAACAAATATTTGCAAAACTGTCAGGTGTGATACTTTTAAAGAGTTCCTCGAACTTTGTCATATTTCCAGGTTGTTCCATCCATTCCCTTCCCAGTTTTCTCACTTCATTAAAATGGATCTCATTTGGCGCATACTCTTCCTGTGTATCGAAATGTATAATTTTTTCTATAGTAGGACATTCTCGAATAACTTCCTTAAGTTTCTGATACTGAATGGAAGAGACCAGAATCATTCTTGAGCCTGAGTGGTTAATCCTGAATTTTATCTCGTCTGTATTTAATTTTACTGAGAGCGGCACATTTACTGCTCCGGTATACAGAATCCCCATTTCTCCAATTACCCAGCTGTTACGGCCTTCCGAAATAAGGCATAGCCGGTCATCTTTGTTTATTCCTATTTTAATGAGTCCGGCAGCAAATTCATAAACCTGCTTTCGAGTTTCACCATAGGTTGTGCCTTCATATTTATCATTGGGTTTTTCCCACAAGTAGATATTATTCCCGTAAAGCTCAACACTTTCTTCAAAAAATTGTATTAAAGATTTCATTAGCCAGGTTTTTTGATTTTCAGAGAATTTAAAGCCGAATATACAAAATCTGCAGTAATTTGATAAGAGGCGATTACAAATATATCATTTAGTTTGGTTTTCAATAAATTGTATTATTGATTAATATCTGTTTGACTTTTTTGCAATTGAAGCATTAAATAGCTTAAGGAAATCATTTCCGGACGGAATCTATTTCAGGAGGCTGATTAGCATGAAAATATAAGTAGTGAACAATTAAAATTAAGAGCTCACCGAAGGTAATCTCCTTTTTCATAATGAGTAAACGAAAGGGGAGAAAATAACTGAATCAAACCCGTTATATTTTTTAATTTCTGTAGATGGTTTCTTCCCTGTCGGGCCCTACAGACACCATAGTTACCGGCACTCCGGTCTGATTTTCTACAAACTCGATATACTTCATAAGTGCAGCGGGCAATTCATTGAATTCTCTTTTATCTTTTATATCTTCTTCCCATCCGTCAAGTTCAGTATAAACGGGTTCAATAACTGAATCGGCACTGAAAGGCAGCTCATGGCAGATTTTACCCTCAATTTTATAAGATGTACAAACCTTAATTTTCTTAAATCCTGAAAGTACGTCAGCCTTGGTCATGAAAAGACTGGTAATGCCATTAATCATAATGGAATATTTTATTGCAGGCAGATCGAGCCATCCGCAACGTCTTGGTCTGCCAGTTGTTGAACCAAACTCATGTCCTATATTTCTCAAATCAGCACCGGTATCATCATTTAATTCGGTAGGGAATGGGCCACATCCCACGCGGGTACAATATGCTTTAAAAATTCCAAAAACCTCACCTACCAGTTTTGGTGAGATCCCTAACCCTGTGCATGCGCCGGCGCTGATTGTATTTGACGAAGTAACGAAGGGATATGAACCGAAATCCACATCCAGCATTGTACCCTGTGCTCCTTCGGCTAGTACTCTTTTACCTTTTCCCACAAGTTCATTTATAAGGTACTCGGTATTCTTTATTTGAAATTTTTTCAACATTTCAATTCCTTCAAACCATCCGTTCTCGTACTCTTTCAGATCGTATTTTAAATCGTAGTTTTTCAGTATTGCAAGATGGCTGGAAAGGTGATCATTGTACTTATGTCTGAAATCATCGTTAAGTATATCTCCGACTCTGAGCCCGTTTCGGCTTGTTTTATCAGTATATGCAGGGCCAATGCCTTTTAAGGTTGATCCGATTTTGGAATTGCCTTTGCTCGATTCATACGCAGTGTCCAGTATTCTGTGGCTTGGCAGAATCAGGTTTGCCTTACTGGAGATAATAAGTCGTTTTGTAAGTTCGCTTAATGGAGGCCCCAGTTTATCGATCTCCTTTTTAAAAACAGCAGGATCGATTACAACACCATTACCTATAATATTCAGTTTATCAGCATGAAATATCCCTGAAGGTATTAGATGCAGAACATGTTTTACATTATTAAACTCCAGCGAGTGCCCTGCATTTGGCCCACCCTGAAAACGAGCAATTACATCATAGGACGGACTTAATGCATCAACAATTTTGCCCTTTCCTTCATCCCCCCATTGTAACCCTAACAGTATGTCAATGTTCATATTAGATAGATATAACATATTTTAAAAAATGCTTCACAAGTTACAAAAAATTATAAGATGAATCCTTTTGGCAGGTTTTTGTTTCTAAATAAAAAAAGGCCCAGAGCA
>CAVVGP010000066.1:0-10661 GCA_963747625.1 uncultured Bacteroidales bacterium
ATTGCATGACAAAAGCCGGAATTGCCCACCTCACAAAATGTTTTGCAGTTGAATGGGGGAAATACAATATTACAGTAAATGCTGTTGCTCCTACCTTCATTAAAAAATTCCCGGTACGAAAATGTCTGCTAGATAAAGAGTTCAGAAATGATGTCTTATCCAGAATTGTACTGGGAAGGGTTGGCATTCCAAAGGATGTGGCAAGTGCAGTTTTGTTTTTATCTTCAGAGGCTTCATCGCTTATTACCGGGACCACTCTGATGATAGAATGGAGGTTGACGGCACGGTAGTTATAGCCTATTCATCTTTGAGGATTTCCACCGGTCTGACCTTCAATGCCCTGATGATCTGATAACTTATTGTTGCAACGGCAACAGTAAGTATGATTGCAGAAGCTAACAGGAATTCCCAGATCTGGAGTCCGTATTTATTTGCCCCTGGCAGTACTTTATATACATAATAAGAAGCAGGCCATGCTATTATGAGCGATATGAATATCAACCTGATAAACCACGATGAAAGAGTAAGATAAAGACTCCCATAAGAAAATCCCAGCACTTTGCGTATTCCCACTTCTTTCATTTTTCGCTGGGTCATGAATAAAATCAGGCCAAATATTCCTATAGATGAGATAAGAATAGTCAGGATTGCAATCAGGCTGGTTATTCTTTGAAGGCCTTTAAAAGCTTTTACTGCACTTTCATTTTGTATGAGAAATTGAATATCTCTGAATTCAAAAGCATCGTCGGGAAGAATTTCTGGAACTCATCCTTTACAATCTCCATTGCCTTTTTCTCTTTTCCCTTTACAAAATTTACAGAATAGACTCCATCTGAAATAACTGAATCCGGTAGTAACCTGTAAAGATGAGGTTCAGTGGGACTAAATACTGACTGGACCGTATAATCTTTAATTACTCCTATTACCTCATAGTTTTTGCCGGATGCTTTAATACGTTTTCCAATTGGTTCCTGCCATCCAAAAACTTTAGCTGCCGTTTCATTTATGAGGCATTTGTTTTTGTCACCAGGATATTCCTTTGAAAAATTTCTTCCATTAAGCATTTTCAGTTCATAAGTCGGGACAAAATCATAGCTTATATAACTGTACCTTACAAAGACTTTTTCGTCAGGTTTGCCACCCTCCCAGTTAAGATCGTCACCGCCTGGAAGGATAAACGGGATATAATCGGAAAAACAGGCATCTTTTATTTCACGGTGTTCAAGCAGGCTCTGTCTTAATGGTTCGAAAGGTCCCTTTTTATTTGTAATAATGTTCGAGAACAGAATTGTCTGATTATTAAAGCCCATATCTTTTGTAAGCATGAACTTTGTCTGCCTGTAAATAATGAAGGCAACAATAAGCATGAAAACTGAAATACTGAACTGAATAGTGACAAGTACTTTTTTCAGGCTTACGCCATTTGATTTTTCGGTGATAAATTTCTGTTTAAGGGCAGTTACAGGGCTGTAGGAAGAAATTACATATGCAGGGTGAATGCCTGACAAAAATCCTGTAACAAGTGTGACAGCCAGAATTATGAAAATAAGCTTCGGGTTTTCAAGAATATTCGGAAAAGTTCCCCATCCGGGCATATTATTCAGCCAAGGCAATGCCAGCTGAGCAACGAAGATAGCTATAAGAGCACCAACAAATGTAGTTGTTATAGATTCAAACATGAACTGGAGCCAGAGCCGTTTTTTATTGAAGCCCAGAGTTTTCTTTATTCCTATTTCCCTGAAGCGATTTGTTGCACTTGCGGTCTGTAAATTGATGAAGTTTATTGAAGAAAGGACAAGGATAAGAATAGAAAGAAATGTAAGAAGGCCAAGCGCTATATATATTGACGGATCGAAGAAAGGATTCACGTTCAGTTTTGACATCGGACGCAGGTAGGGGTGATGCTCTTTCCTGAAATCTCTGAGTGCGTTATATATCTTATTATCTACTGATGCAGCACTGGCGTTAGGCTTTAGCAAGACATATGTATAGAATGAATATCCCCAATAATCGGTTTCATAGTCATTCCATCCTGCGAGAGCAGCAAAATTGAGCATGGGAAGAAGATAAACGGGCCTCCAGGTTGACCTCATGGGCAGATCCTCATAAATACCAGTAACATTGAATACGACTTTGTTTTCTCCATAAACCTGTTTGCCAAGAGCATTCCCCCCCGGAAACAGCTTATTGGCAAGCTCTTTTGAGAGTACAATAGAAAAAGGTTGTGTCAGTGCCTGTTTGGGATCCCCTTCAATAAATTTAAAAGTAAAAATATCAAAGACTGTCTGGTCAGCATAATATCCGAATCGTGTCAGGAACTGGTTCTTCTTATCAACAGACAGGAATACACCACTTTTGTTATTGTCTCCTACATCATGAATAAGTGCAATTTTTTCTATCTCCGGCAGGTCAGCCAGGTCTTTCCGGCTGAGTGCTGCAGTGACACTCCACGTGTGTTTTGTTGTATTCTCTTTCTGATCCATAAAAAGCTGAAGCCTGTATATACGGTCGTATTTTGTGTTGTATTTATCCCACATAAATTCACCGCTTATAAACTGGCTTATCACTATGAAGGTGGCATATCCTATTATCAGGTTGGCAAAGATTATAAAATACAGCAGTCTGTCTTTGAAGATTCTTCGAAGCAGCATATATATTGATTGTGGTATCATTTTTTTTGGGTTTAGAGATTATTCAAAATATTCTTGCAATTCAGATTACCGGTTCAAAAACCTTATCGGATTTTTCCATTACAAGCTGTCCGTCAAACAGGTTGATAATTCTATGAGCCCTTTCGGCGTGGTTCAACGAGTGTGTCACCATAATTATGGTAGTTCCCGTTGCATTCATCTCTTCAAGAAGCTGCATTACCTGTTCCCCGTTGCTTGAGTCGAGGTTTCCGGTAGGCTCATCTGCAAGGATAAGCTTGGGCTTTGTTATAAGAGCCCGTGCAATTGCGGCTCTTTGTTGCTGCCCTCCCGAAAGCTGCCTTGGAAAATGATTTTTCCTGTGCCCGATCCGCATCTTTTCCAGGATCTCATTGACCTTGGTACGGCGAAGCCCTTGTGGCTTTCCAAGGGCGAGCAGTGGCAATTCTACATTCTCATAAATATTCAGTTCCTCAATAAGGTTAAAGCTTTGGAAAATGAAACCAATATTTCCTTTCCTGAGGTTTGTCCTTTGCTTTTCACTAAAATGGGAAACTTCAATTCCGTCGAAATAATATTCTCCTGAATCGGCATTATCGAGCAGGCCAAGGATATTCAACAATGTTGATTTTCCACATCCCGAGGGACCCATTACAGCCACAAACTCACCAGTGTTTACATGAAGGGTTACATTGTAAAGAGCGGTTGTTTCCACCATTTCAGTGCGAAAGATCTTTGATAAATTTACTGTACGTATCATACTTAATGTTTTTCCTTATCTGGTCCAACATCGTGCCAAACTAATTTATTCACTAATATTCAATGATATAGGCAATATTAATTTCCACGGAAGTAAAATTTTTTTACATCCTTAAATAAAATAATTTTACATTTAAAGGAAATTTAATCAAGTCATGAAAAATAAAAAACTGCTTATTGTTGATGATAATCAGGGCATATTAAATGCTCTTGAGACTATTGCTCAAACCAGGGTTCGAATCTGTTAAAACGATTTCCAACCCCAATCAGCTTTACTCAGAGCTTGATAAGAATGATACGGATATAATTTTGCTTGACATGAATTTCAGAGCGGGTGTAAATACAGGAAATGAGGGTATATTCTGGCTCAGGGAAATAAAAAAAAAGAGCTCCATTGATAGAGGTGGTTATGATAACAGCATATGGCGACGTGGAACTGGCTGTCAGATCCCTTAAAGAAGGGAGCCACCGATTTTGTATTGAAGCCGTGGGATAACGATAAGCTTAAAGCTACACTTGAAGCTGCCAGTCGCCTGAGAGATTCAAACCTGGAGATAACTGAGCTGAAATCGAGAGAAAAAATACTGAAACAGGATTCCAACAGGAATACTCCCATTATTATTGGTAATTCACCTGCTATGAAAGAGATATTGAAACTTGTAAGTAAAATTGCGGGCACAGATGCAAATGTCATTATCACGGGAGAAAATGGCACAGGAAAGGAGCTTATAGCCAGGGAAATACACAGGCTATCGAACCGGAGTAATGAATTATTTGTACTCGTCGATCTGTCTTCTCTTGCAGAATCTCTTTTTGAAAGTGAACTTTTCGGACATAAAAAGGGGTCTTTTACGAATGCTTATGAGGACAAAACCGGAAGATTTACAATGGCCGACAAGGGCAGCCTATTTCTCGATGAAATAGGAAATATTCCTATGGGTATGCAGGCAAAAATTCTTACTGTTTTACAGACACGGGTCGTAACTCCGGTCGGTTCAAACAAAGAAATACCTGTAGATTTCCGTCTCATTAGCGCCACCAACCAGAACCTCCAGGAGATGATTGCGCATAATCAGTTCCGCCAGGATCTTCTTTACAGAATGAATACAATACAGATCCATCTTCCTCCTCTGAGGGAGAGAATTGAAGATATTGAAGATCTGGCATTGCATTATCTGAAAGTTTATGGTAAGAAATACAATAAAAATAATCTGGATATACAAAAAGATGCATTGGAAAAACTGAAAAAAAATCATTGGTTCGGGAATATCAGGGAATTACAACATACAATCGAAAAGGCGGTAATCCTGGCAGAGAATAATAATTTAAAGTCATCTGACTTTGTTTTTCTCGAGAATGATGTGACTGTGGTGACCCAGACGGAGACTCTTGAGGAGATGGAAAGGAAGATGATCATAAGCACTCTGAAGAAAAATAATTTTAACCAGGTAATTACATCGGAACAGCTTGGAATAACCAGGCAGACTCTTTACAATAAAATAAAAAGATATGGAATCTGAAAAGCTTCTGACCGTCAGGGTAAAAGTTATTTTGCTTTTGCTCACTGCTGTTTCATTCATTTGGGCAGGAATTATGTTTGACAGAAAAAACATCTATGCAGCTGCAATTTTACTGATTGCAGGTTTTATAATTATCCTGGTGCTGAACAGAATCTATAATGTTATCAGTGAATCAGTGACAGTGTTTTTCGATTCCTTGCGCAATGACGATACAACTTTACGTTTTCCCGGCAGTATCAAAAACAGGCGACTATTGAGGTTATTTGAGAGCATGAACAAACTCAACGACCATTTCCAGGAGATCAGACTCAGGAATGAATACAACGAATCTTACTACAAGACCTTAATTCAGCATGCATCGGCAGGGTTGCTGGTAATGGGAGGCAATAACCAGATAGAACTGATAAATAAAACGGCGTGTATTTATGCAGGGATTTCACCTGAATCAACTAACCCTGATTTGCTGCGAATAAGGCATCCAGCATTTTATGAAGCGGTATGCAGCCTGAAACCGGGAGAGAAGGTTACTTATAAAAATCTGGTTTCCAACAACTTACAATTATTGTTTTTCCGGGCTACAATGATTCGCAGGAAAGATGAGGAGCTGAAGCTGGTTTCAATTCAGGATATCCGGAACGAACTTCAATCTAAAGAGCTGGAATCCTACAGGAAACTGATAAGCGTGCTCACACATGAAATAATGAACCTTCTTGCTCCACTGACATCCGTCTCAAAAGAATTATTTACGATGTTCACTGACAGTAATATCACCAACGATTCAAAACAAGTCGACGAATCGTTGATTAAGACAGCTGTAAACGGACTTCAACTTATTAATGAGCAGAGCGACGGCCTTGTAAGCTTTATGAACAACTATCGCAAAATATCAAAATTACCTCCCCCGGATTTTGCCTGCTTCAGTGTGAGTGACTGGGTTGACCAGTTAAAAATAGCCTTTTCAGGCAAAATGAAGGAAAACAGAATTCTTTTTAAAATTGAAGCGGATAAAAGTATTAAAGAGATCATTGCTGATAAAAAATTACTCAACCAGGTAATGGTAAACCTAATCAATAATTCATTTGACGCAGTTATGGACCTTGATGGAGAGAAGAGGATTGAGATTCACATCATGAAAAACCAGGAGAACAGGGTACTTATTAAGGTTATGAATAACGGACCAGTAATCCCTCATGAGTTACTTGAAAAAATATTTGTCCCTTTCTTTACAACCAAAAAAAATGGTTCCGGAATAGGGCTTAGTATTTCCCAGGAAATTATGAAAATGCATAATGGATCAGTGATCGTGGTCTCTTCAGAAGACATCCCGACCTGTTTTATCGTAGAGTTTTAATGAAGGATACTAATTCTGTTTGAGGTAGAATATTTCCTGTTTTTCTTCGCCGATACCTACAATTATCCTGTTTTTATAAAGCCTGAACCGGGAATTGCTGTTATCGGTTACGCTCATTCCTGAGATATCTGCAAACGAACCGTAAATTTTTATATCGCAATTGAAATAATATAACTTATTACCTGTTTTAATTGCTTTTAATGTTATGCCATAAGTGTTGTACTGAGAGATGTAACCATATTCCAATTCAATTCCCATATCGTAATTCACAAACGTTTTATCCTTCATGAATTCAATAACATCTGTCTCCTCGGAAAAGTTAGTCTGAGCATTAGCGATTCCGATTGAAAAAAATATTGCAGCAATAAAAAAAATCTGTTTCATGGTGGTCAGTTTTTTGTTTTGAGCTTCGAACCTGAAGTAATATGGAACAAAAACTTTATTCAGGTTTTTCCATATTGTGATTACGAACCGGATAAATAATATGTGTTAAATTTAATAAATTTACTTAGAAGATTACTAATAATAGACAGGTATGAAAACGGTAATTATTATTGGAGGCACCAGGGGTATTGGAGCAGGACTTGTAAAGGATTTCCTGCGATGTGGCTGGAGAGTCGCATATTCAGGAACTAATGAGATATCAATAGAAAAGTCATTGTTATCGCTTTCCGGGGAATTTAATAAAGAAAACTATATCGCACTGAAATGTGATATAACAAATGAAAATGATCTGATAAATATGTGGGAAAGTGCAATGAAAAGCTTTGGAAGGGTTGATATCTGGGTAAATAATGCAGGAGTTACTAATGAACAGGCTCCGTTTTTTCAGATTATGCCTGATAAATTCATGAAAATAATTGATATAAATATTAAGGGATCAATGCTCGCAACCTATATTGCATATAACAGGATGTCACTTCAGGGATATGGTGCGATATACAATATGGAAGGTCTTGGAAGTGATGGTAGGATAATCTCAGGCCTGGCTCCTTACGGCACATCAAAACGGGCTGTCCGGTATTTCACCGATGCAGTTGCAAAAGAGGCAGAAAATGGTCCCGTGATTATAGGCACTATTAGCCCCGGTATGGTCCTGACTGATTTGACTCTTACGCCATTAAGGAAAGATCCGGGTAAAAACGAACAACTTATCAAAATCTATAATATCCTTGCAAATGACGCTGATACTGTAACTCCATACCTCGTAAGGGAGATGATAAATAACAAAAAAAACAGAGCGAAGATATCCTGGCTTTCATCGTGGAAAGTAATGAAAAGATTTATATCTGCGCCCTTTTCCCGTAGAGATATAGTAAGCAAGTATATTCAGTTGTAAAATCATGTAATACTATGCAGATTTTTTGCTACAATAAACGCTGGCGGCCTTGATTATTTCCAGCCAGGGTTATTTACATCCCCAGGCATTCACATGCAATTGTATGATAATAATTTATATCTTCAATTGCCTGAAGATCCCGACACATTATAAAGCCATCCACCAGGAATTAACCTGATTCCAATTCCGTAAAAAGGACTGTTTTTTACAGGATT
The DNA here is from genome assembly GCA_963747625.1 of uncultured Bacteroidales bacterium. Lineage (GTDB taxonomy): Bacteria > Bacteroidota > Bacteroidia > Bacteroidales > VadinHA17 > LD21. Next base: position 7,833 of record CAVVGP010000066.1, read on the forward strand.
GCAACTTTGAATGTCTGTGATAAGGTATTTTTTTGAAAACAAACCGATTCCAAAACTAAATAAAAGATAAGTTGCATCAATAGTAATGGTCAATTTATAAAAGATTAACAGGCAGATAAAAAATGTCAATGCAAGGAAACTAATTATGGCTCCCAACATGAAATTATCAAAATCAATAATAAAAAGGGATATCAGGCTGAGAATAAACTATGGAAGTAGTATTATTAAAGAAAATTTTCCGGATTGAGAGTAAGTTTTTCTTTCAATATGTTTAATTTATCTTTCAGGATAGTCCTGCATTTATGAGATAACTTCTTATTTAGGTTAAAGTTAAATATAAAAATGTCAATCTGACCAGCCGAATGTTATCGGAACTTATTCAGATTTAAATTGTTTGAATATTATTAAGCCTATACACTTCATGTATGATTAAAAATCTTATTAAAACATAATCACACGCACATGGAAAGCAACAATGATGAAATGATCTATTATCCTTCGCAACAGGTAATAGACAATGCAAACATTAAGGAATATGATAAGATGTATAAGTATTCAATCGAAAATCCAGAAAAATTCTGGGAGGAGCAAGCCGGCTATCTTGAGTGGTACAAAAAATGGGATACTGTTCTTGATAAAAGCCATCCTCCGTTTTATAAATGGTTTGAGGGAGGGAAAACCAACATCATTTTAAATGCCATTGACCGGCATCAGAATACTCCAAACAGGAATAAGCTGGCATTAATATGGGAAGGCGAACCGGGCGATACCCGAACTTTTTCCTATCATGCTTTGCATCGCGAAGTATGCCATTTTTCAATTATCTTAAAAAGCATGGGAGTGAAGAAAGGAGATGTGGTAACAATTTACATGCCTCAGATTCCTGAACAGATATTTGCGATGCTTGCCTGTGCAAAAATAGGAGCTGCGCATAGCGTCGTTTATGGCGGTTTCAGCCATGAAGCTTTAGCCGACCGGATTAATGATGCCAACAGCAGAGTGGTTATTACGGCTGATGGTGGTTATCGGCGTGGAAAAGTTGTTGAGATGAAAAGCGTTGTTAATAAAGCTATGGAATTATCACCTACCATGGAAATCTGTATTACTGTTAAGCGGACAGGCGTTGATGTATATATGGAAAATGGCCGTGATTACTGGTATCACGATTTAAAAGCTTTACCTGTCACTTTCAACAAATGCGAAACTGAGCAAATGGATTCTTCTGATATGTTGTTTCTCCTTTATACCTCAGGCTCTACCGGTAAACCCAAAGCACTCATTCATACTCATGGAGGATATAGTGTTTATTCAGGGACTACCCATCGTATGGTATTTGATATAAAACCTGAAGATCGTTTCTGGTGCGCTGCTGATCCAGGCTGGATTACCGGGCACAGTTATATAGTCTACGGACCGCTGATAAATGGTTCAACGATAATGCTTTATGAGGGTGCCCCAAATCATCCATATCCTGACAGATGGTGGAAGATGGTTGAAAAATACGGTGTGAATATATTGTATACGTCGCCTACTGCTATCAGGGGATTAATGCGCTACGGAGATTCCTGGCCAAACAGGAATATGGTCGCCAGACGGGGAGTGGATCGTGTTCAGCAGTTCGCGTCTGGGGTGGAAGGACGAGGCGTTGGTCAGCGACTACGGACCGCAGCCATACGGCGAACTGTTCGCGATACGTGCGGATGGAAGCGCAGTTTCTCGGCAGTTGACAGACAATCAATGGGAAGACGCGCTTCCTGGCGTTTCAGCCGAAATCGAAATGAGCTGAGTGGCCGGCATTCTCACGAGCTAGCCCTGGATGACGCTCATCCGGGCGCTATCCACATAAGCGGGAGAACGCGCGTTGCTGACGTTTGCCGGGTACAACGGCATAGGCCCGGTCTGACGCCGTAGCCTAGAGCGGCGCGTTCCGGACTTCGCGCAAAACGTTATCCGGTGTTATCGGACACTGTTTTCCAGGGAAGCTCAGATGTCTGATCCGGATCTCACGCCAGCGTTTCGTCAAGCCAGTTATAGATGCAGAAGTCCCGATACCCAGGAGCGGCAACTTCGCAGTGCTGATCCGCGCCTTGTTCATGGGTGAAGTGGACTATGGCCTTAGGGCAAGTCAATGCGTCGTATAGCTTCTGCACCTGGCCCTGGAAGAACTGCTCGCCCTCCGGGGTCGGTGATGAGCATGGGACGGCGAATGCGAGAGGCGACTTCCGTGAGATTGTACTCTTGCACGGTGTGAAAGGCGTCATAGTAGGACGTCATTCCAAACGGACGCATGCGAAAACGCAGCATCGCCTTGGCTCTCGAAATTCCATGCGGTGCCCATCTGTATCATCTGGTCGAACTGGACCTTGTTCTTGGCATCCAGCACCTTGCGCACGAAGTCAGGCAGGTTACGCAGCTAAACAGGGAGGAAGCGGTTCTAGTGACAGATTCTGTCCACCTATACAGGGTGAAGTCATTGGGGTTCGCCTCCAAAACAGTACCGTATTGAACCCTTCTCCTTATTTTAGGTTGATGCTGATAATCCGAAAGGGCTTTCCACCCCTCCCTGGCAGGAATGTCGTCAAAACCCGAGCATTTTGGCCCATTTCCTCGCGAACGCCCAGCGCGTGGCTCAACCGGTATGGCTCGTTTTCAGCATAACAAAATGGCGTTGAGTTAATATAACTAAATGTCGTCGGTTTCCCGACCAATCCACCGTAGTCCGTCTGTGCGCCAATTAATCAGTTCGGCTAAATTATCACTGCGCCATCGCTCTCGAAAGTTGCTGGCCGACGACGGCTCAGCGTGGGAGGGAGTGTCCAACTTTTAGAC
>CAVVGP010000067.1:0-4393 GCA_963747625.1 uncultured Bacteroidales bacterium
TTGTTTCCCGTATGGTTGTTCCCATTGCAACTTCGATCAGGCTGCTGGCCACCTTTCCAGCAAGGGCAAAAACCTTTGTCCCCTTGCTTTTGGTCGTGCCGATCTTTTTAAATTCTTCAGCGCCATGGTTTATTATCCATGAAACCAATGATAATGTTTCAACATTATTTACCAGGGTCGGAGCCTCCCTGAATCCTTTTATGGCCGGGAAAGGAGGCCTGAGGTGAGGCGTACCGCGTTTTCCTTCCATCGAAGCAATAAGAGCTGTCTCTTCACCGCAAACAAAGGCGCCGGCACCTTCAAATATTGAAATATGGAAAGAAAATACGGTACCTCTGATATTATCACCTATCAGCCCTTCCTTCCGGCATAAACTGATTGCATTCCTGATCCTTGAGACTGCAAGAGGATATTCTGCCCTGATATAAAAAATTCCATTCTCAGCACCTGTGGCAAGACCGGCTATCATCATACCTTCGATTATCCTGTACGGAAATGATTCAAGCAACATCCTGTCCATAAATGCCCCTGGATCTCCTTCATCTCCATTGCATACAACATATTTTCTTTCTCCCACGGAACTCCTGAATATTTCCCATTTCTTTCCTGTTGGGAAACCAGCTCCTCCGCGGCCTCTTAATCCGCTTTCCCTGATAATGTTTATAATCTCACCTTTGTCGCTGGACAGAAGACATTTGTTAAAGGCACTGAAGCCATCCAACAACAAATATTCGTCGAGGGATTCGGGTGAAATTGTACCGCTCTTTTCTGTGGCAATATGAAGTTGATTCTGAAGGAAGCTATTAAGTATCTCTTCTCTTTTTTCATGAGGAACCAGGGCAGGATTCTGTAGCTTGCTGTCACTCACAAAGGTATCAACCAGGTCATTTATAGTTATTTTCAGCTTTTTATTTAAGGAGCGCGGTCTGATATGTTTGAGGATAATATCTTCTACCTGTTCCTCTCTGACATTCGTATATCGTGAAACAGAGTCATCGCTGGTAATTATTTCCATAAGAGGTGTCTGGTTGCAAACTCTACACAACCGACTGGTTTCAGTGAGACATCAAGGTCGTATTTTTGTCTGATATCAATAATTTCGGAAAGGATCTCCCTGCTGCCTCCTGCAACACAGCAGGAACCAAGACCGATCCTGATTTCGGAAGTTACAGAAGGTATGTTCTTTAATTCTGTACTCTTTTTTTTAGAGGATACTTGCTGGAGAAAATCGGCAATTACCTGGTCGACCCCGGCAGGGCTTACATGTCCGTATGTCTTGTCGCCGATCTGAACAACGGGAGCAAGTGTACAGCAACCGAGACAGGCTACTTCCTCGACGGAGAAAACCATATCGGAGGTAGTTACTGAATCAGGTGCCAGTTTCAGTTCCCTTCTGAATGCGTCGGAAATAAGGTTTGCACCTTTTACATGACAAGCAGTTCCCTGACAGATTTTTATTATATGCTTCCCTGCAGGGAGATGCCTGAACTGGGAATAAAATGTTGAAACACCTGAAATCTGACCCGGTGTGATCTCAGTGATTTTGCATATGTGTTTAAGCGCATCGGAAGGCAGATAATTGAGTCGCTTCTGAACCTCCTGCAGGATCGGGATAACTTTATCCTTTTCCCTGCCGGTTAACGCTACAATTTCTTCAACCACATTAATCACATTGGTCTGATCACTTCCGGTGCAGTTGCACTCTGTTATAATATTTTCTTCCTTGTTTTTCAATCCTTTGAAATACAAAATAAATTAACCTTACCCCTCAGATATATCCTGCCATCAGAAAATGCCGGCGAGCAGTCAGAATTTTCACCTAATGGTGATTCTGCCACAAGTTTAAATTTTCCTGAAGCATCAGTAATATGCATTATCCCAGTCCTGTCAAGCATCCACACCTTATCGTCACATATAATTGGCGATGCATAGAAGGGATTATTGAAAGCATGGGTCCAGAGAGTGTCCCCCTTTTCCGCATTGTAGCATACGGCATCACCGTTTCCGGTTGTAAGGAACAGGAACTGGTCATTAGCCACCGGACTTGATACATCAGGAGTAAAAGTATTATCTGACCACACTTCGCTGCCTGTATTGCCGGGCTTTAATGCAATCAGCTTTGCATAATCAGTAACCACATAGATAAACTTGCTGTTTACTGCCGGGGATGGAGCGACATCTCCTGAAACCCCGGCTGGCTCCAGAGCTCAGCACCGGTTACCGGATCGTAAGATGATACATTCGGATTTCCATTTATTATAACCTGAGTCTGACCATCAAAATTTGCTAGAGCAGGAGATGACCATACTGGTCTTCCTGTCCGGGGTGTTTCCCATTTCTGTTCTCCGCTGGAAAGGTAAAAACCCTTGATCGAGATTTTCGTATCGCTGTCGTATTGCACAATCAGTATCTTATCAAAAATCAGAAGAGATGCAGCATAACCATATAGCACCTTCGCATTCTATGTTTTTGCCCCAAAGCATTTTACCATCGAGGTTGAAGCAAACAAGGTTACCATTACCGAATACAGCACAAACCACTTCACCATTAACTGCAGCAGTAGGAACAGCCATCCCTGCTTCTGCGTCGCTCTCCGGGATCTCTTCGGATGCGCCCTGAAAATCAGAGGCAGAAGCTGTCCAGAGAATTTCTCCCTTTATTTTGTCGATACAGTATACCTCCAGTTTGCTGCCTTTTATTCCTGTCATAAAAAGTTTACCGCCCCAAATAACCGGCGAGTTTTTTCCCTGACCCGGTAAAGGAATTTTCCACTTGATATTTTTGCCGTTGTTACCGTTCCATTCGACCGGATATCCTGTTCCGCCAGCTATTCCCCTCGATCCTTCACCCCTGAAGAACGGGTAATTGGTACTTCCGGCCAGTGTGGCAAAAGTACCCGGTATTTTGAGCTTTTCCGGGGTTTGGTGTATCTGCTGTTATTTTGACTCCTGTTTCAGGAAGTGAACCCCTTAGCAAAAATGAAGAGATTATTGCAACAACTGTAATAAACCCTGCTGCTGAGATAAGGTATACCCTGTATTTCTTTTTCTGACTGACAATATCTGGTTTCTCAGGTGCAAAAGAAGGTACAGGATTCTCTGCCTGCAACTACCCGGCGTGTGAGAATAAAAATCAATGTACCGGCAATAAGCAGGTAAGAACCTGTCTCGACCTGCCACCGTGATGAAAAATAAGCCCTGCGAGCCATCAGGTCCATTGCTCTGACCTCTTCAGCTAGATTCTTTGCGGAAGGATCCTTGTCATATTGTTCCTTCATCAGAGCAAGAGTGGGACTATCGAGAGGACTGACCACCTTAAGCTGAATAAGCCCAAGAATCATTGCGGGCGTAACCGGATACCATCTCAAGCGTGGGACCCGGCACGTCTTCAGCCATTTCGTCGATGCGCGCGGTCCGCCAGTCGGGCCACGGTGAGGAATGAGGGATGGCCAGAATGTCGGGTTTTTCTGCCAGGGCCTGCTCGATCAGCCCAGCCATCAGGCGGCGGTTGTCGGCGACGGTCGGCCCGCCTTGCCCACCCATAGCGATCGTTGCGATGCGGAGGATACGTGGCATAAGTGCTCCTGTGCGGAATAGGAAAAAGTATCTTCCAATGACAACTAGTCCAATAGAATAATTGTCCTACTTCCAATGGTTTGGCGCAGGCGATCATTGGTTAACCGCTGGTGGATGTAGGAACTTTCAGTGGTTTTCTTTTCGTATTCTTCCTGGGACGAACTGGCTTTACGCACAAATGAAAAACGACTGTCGTATGGATAAATAGAAAATACGCCGCCGCAAGCCGCTGTAACTGACTACGGCAGTATAAACGATCAAGCTGGTCAACTTTAAGGCCTACGTCCTGAAAGTGGACCACAAAAGGCCATTGATGAGGACGAGATCATAGGCGAGAAAGCCGATCATCTTCTGGCCGTGGACATTACTCCACACCGGGTAAGCGATGCCATATAAAAAGTACCACATGGCGCCCAGGAAAATTGCTCCATACATCACCGAATTCTCAGCACTGAGCGCCCCAGGAAGATGTTCGGCCGCCGGGCCAGCAGGGCAATCGAGGTCAGCAGCAGGATTACGGCAAATGCGATGAAGCTGAAATATGCAAGAAGGCTGGAACGTGCTGGGTATCGCGGAAGGGTTTGCGCCGGCTGTAGATTACCAGGCCAATGCAGGCGATGAAGATCAGGCCAGACATCCCGCCAAATATGAGCAAAACCGGCTGAGGATTGCTCCTGTAATAATTAAAAGTCGCCGCTACAAACCCGGCATTGGTAACCAGCAGGTTGAGTGCTCCACCAAACATGGCGCGCGCCTCGTTGGCCAGCCCAATCCAAATAATAAGGCAGCAATGATGTAATGTTTGAAGGGGTAGGACA
>CAVVGP010000068.1:0-6074 GCA_963747625.1 uncultured Bacteroidales bacterium
TAGTATTCAGCATACCCAGGTAAAATCCTATACCAAGTTTCCCGGCTCCAAGGTCCATCAGATATGAATAAGAAGCATTGAGATTTATATCTTTATCGAAACCTATATTATCACTCTCAACTACCAATCCTACACCGCTTTTGATACCAAAAAGAGAAAGCGGAGAATTAATATTGAAAACAGTTGTTGACGGAGCACCTTTAAATCCTACCCATTGCTGGCGGTTCATTGCTGTGGCACATATCATTCCCGAAGTACCTGCCACACCCGGATTATACGTTAGGGTGTTGAACATGTACTGGCTCGACAAAGGATCCTGCTGGGATAAAACAGGTTGAAGTAACAGAACTAAAAAAAGAAATGCGCTTATGGTTTTTTTCATCTCTTTATTTGTAGTTGCGATGTACATTGATTTAACAGGTAAAATAAATAAAAATCTAAGTCGAATACAAATTTACCACCATTTATTTAAAATCCTGTATTTCCAATTTTAACTGGCAGGTCAGGATTTTAATCTTTCCACTGCCTGAACCCATCTGTCGGGAACTTCGTTATGATTAGCCTTAAGATAATCTTCATGTGAGCAGGAAACATAAATGTTCTGATCCTTTTCAGCCGGGAGTTCAATCCACCATCTGTCAGTCATGTTACTTTTTACAAAAATCAAATCATCCTCAAGATCAGTGACCCTGACATGATATCTGATGAACCTGCCGGAATTACTCATATTCAGAACAGGAGTCTCATACTGTTTCTGTGAAAAACCTTCAAGGAAAAACCATAGGATCTGGGCAGCAAGACCCGTAGTCTGGCTGCGAATATCAAAGTCGGGATTGACATCAAACAATCCGAATACCTTCAGTTTATCAGATATTCCTGCATATCTGACAAGAAGGCAGATCTCTTCTCCATAGAAGCCATTTGGCGAAGGGCTGATTGTCCCTGGTGCGTCTGATTGTCTGACTGCTGAAATATCAAATATTGCTGCATCCGAATCTCTGAAAAGAGGTTCTGTCAGGTAGATTGCCTGTCTGACATCACCTATCCTGAGAAGTTCGGAACTCCGTTTCAGAAAACGGTTTATTATCTGTTGATCATTAAGATATGTCTGGTATCCTATATTAATGTAATGAAAGAAGGTACTTTTGTGATTGTTGATTATCGAATTCAGATAATTAAAAGAATCCGGCTTTTTTCTTTCATTGCTGAAATCGATCCGGGGATCAACAGCTGTAAAGGTATACCTGGTGTACCAGCTGTGAAATGGCCTTGTCGATAGCCGGAATCAGAGCGCTGCTTCCCCCGATGATTACCGGGAAAGATTTTTCGCTTATCAATAAAGATAAAATATCTGTCAGCCCTGCCAGAGTATCATTGAAAGTGACACCCTGTTTCATGTTACCCAGATCAATTATTTTAGATTTCCCGGGGATTTTTGAAAGTTTGTACAATTGTTCTCTGATCATATCGGGTCCTTTTAATGACCCTGTATTTGGTGAATTTCTGCCGTCCGGTACTCCAAATATTGCAATTTTGTACTTGCTGAGGTCTTTTAAGGGGTGTTTTCGGTATGAATAGTATATTATGAGGGAAGCCGGCCTGGGCATGTAAGATGCTCAAAATCAGGGCCCTCAATGCTTACAGGATTAAAATAATCATTCAGGTCTACCATGGTATATCTTACGAACTTTTTTTGGTTTTTTCATTGTTTTCGATAATCTTAATACAATCTTCTTTGGTAAGTTTTTCAGCATCGTTCCTTTGGGAAGTCTGTAATTTTGCTTATCCTTAACAAGGTACGGTCCATATCTGCCATTAAGAAGCATTAAATCACCAAAGTCTTTAATTATCTTCTTTTTATCACTTTCATTCTTTTCAAGTGATTATTTCAATGGCTCTTTCAGAAGTCACGTGTATATGGGTCGTCCACTCCCTTTTTTAGGGAAAAGAATTTGTTCTTATATCTGACATAAGGGCCGAACTTGCCAATCCCTACTACCATATCTTCGCCATCATATTCACCTAAAGAACGGGGAAGGCGAAAGAGATTAAGGGCTTCTTCCAAGAGTAATTGTTTCGAGCAACTGGTTTTTCGAGAGGCTTGCAAATCTTGGTTTAGCATCATTACCCGATTCGCCTATCTGGGCAACAGGGCCAAACCGGCCCATCCTTACAGTAACAGGTTCACCAGTTTCGGGATGGTTTCCAAGTAATCTGACCCCGGTTTTTCTCTCTTTCTTCTCAAGGGTATTTGTAACTGTTTTATGAAATGCAGAGTAAAAATTTTCAATCATCCCGGTCCATTTAAGATTACCGAGGGCTATCTCATCAAACTGTTCTTCAACTTCTGCAGTGAAGTGATAATCGACAATTTCAGAGAAATTTTCCAAAAGAAAATCATTTACAATCATCCCAATATCCTGTGGAAAAAGTTTCGATTTTTCTTTTCCGGTTATTTCCGTTTTGGTAGTATTTGAAAATTTGCCATTCAGCAGGGTAATAATTTTAATATGCCTTTTTTCGCCGGGCCTGTCCTCACGTGAAACATACCCGCGATTCTGAATCGTGGATATTGTCGGAGCGTAAGTCGACGGCCGGCCGATACCTAATTCCTCAAGCTTTTTGACGAGGCTCGCTTCAGTATATCTGGGTGGTGGCATACTATATTTCTGCTTTGCTGTAACGTTTTCATACGAAAGATCCATCCCTTTTGTTACAGGAGGGATGATATATCTGTCTTCATCGTTGTTTTCCTGATCAGACGATTCAGTATAAACTCTCAGGAAGCCATCGAATTTAATAACTTCACCATTAGCCTGAAATTTAACCGGAGAATTATTCATATCAATTGAGATGGATGTTTTCTCGATTCTGGCATCTGACATCTGAGAGGCTACAGTACGTTTCCATATCAGTTCATATAGCTTTTTCTCGTTCTGGCTTCCGGCTGTGGCAGGATTTTCGATATAAGCAGGACGTATAGCTTCATGAGCTTCCTGTGCACCTTTTGATTTGGTTTTAAACTGGCGGGTCTTTGAGTATTCTGCACCAAACTCAGAAGTTATCACCTCGCGCGCTTTGACAAGTGCAAGGTTTGAAAGATTCGTTGAATCAGTTCTCATATAGGTAATCTTCCCTGCTTCATAAAGCTTCTGTGCGACAGCCATAGTCTGGGCAACAGAGAAACCCAGTTTCCTGTAAGCCTCCTGCTGAAGTGTCGAAGTGGTAAACGGAGGAGCGGGTGATCGCGTTCCGGGCTTAACGCTGATACTTTCAACAGTATATTTTGAATTATTACAGATCTCAAGAAATTTTAAAGCCTCCTTTTCATCGGGAAACCTTTTGGCAGCTTCTGCCCTCAGTATAGCAGACTCCCCATTTTCAGAATTAATTCTGAAAATTGCTGTCACCCTGAATGTTGATTCAGTCTCAAAAGAGATGATCTCCCTTTCCCTTTCCACAATCAGCCGCACTGCAACGGATTGTACCCTTCCTGCTGAGAGGGCCGGCTGCACCTTTTTCCAGAGCACCGGTGATATCTCAAATCCGACAATCCTGTCCAGTATACGTCTTGCCTGCTGGGAATTGACAAGATTCATATCAACTTTTCTTGGATTTTCAATGGCCCCTGATATTGCATCTTTAGTTATTTCATGAAATACAATTCTTTTTGTATTCAGAAGATCGAGTTTCAATACACATGCCAGATGCCATGCAATGGCCTCTCCTTCGCGGTCCTCATCAGATGCTATCCATATATTCTTAGATTCAGCAGCAGCTTTGCGTAATTCGCTTACCACTTTAGCTTTTTCCTTGGGAACCTCATAATTGGGTTCGAAATTATTTTTAATATCTATACCTAAGTTCTTCTTAGACAGGTCTCTTATATGTCCGAAACTCGACACAACACGGAAATCTTTTCCCAGGAACTTCTCAATAGTTTTCGCTTTAGCAGGCGATTCAACAATTACAAGATTTTCGATCATTACTGCAGATATTTATTCTTTTTTTCAGACGACAAAGTAAATCAATTAGGTACCAAACTTCAAAATAAACCGTTAAGATTCTTTATTATTTACTATTTTTGGGCCAAACTTACTGATTAAATGAAAGGCAATACAGACAACAAAAAGTACCTGATTTGGTTCTGGGGTTTATTCATTTTACCATTCGCTTTCGTTATAACATTATTTGTACTTATCTCGATGGGAAAACTTGGCCCGATGCCTTCTTTCGGAGAGCTTGAAAATCCGGAATATTACCTTGCAGCACAGGTTCTGTCTGAAGATGGAGTGCTGCTCGGCAAAATAAGCATCGAGAACAGAACGTGGACAGAATTCAAAGATATATCACCATATCTTACCAATGCTCTTATAGCCACTGAAGATGTTCGTTATTACCGGCATTCAGGAGTTGATATCCGGGGTCTTGGACGTGCAGCTATTCTTACAGTAATACTGGGTCAGAGTACAGGGGGAGGGAGTACTATCACACAGCAGCTTGCAAAGCAGTTATATCCCAGAGATACTGCGAGAAATTCTTCCATTATGAGAAGAATTAAACTTGGTGTTTCAAAATTTAAAGAGTGGCAGACAGCGGTAAAACTTGAAAGGAGTTATACCAAAGAAGAGATAATAACCATGTATCTCAATAAGTTCGATTTCAGTTACAATGCTATTGGAATCCGTTCGGCCGCCCGGGTATATTTCAATACCACGCCCGATTCACTTAACCTTCAGCAGGCAGCAGTCCTTGTAGGGATGCTTAAAGCATCTACCAGGTACAACCCGATAAGGAATTATAACCTGATGCTTCAGCGAAGGAATGTAGTAATATCACAGATGGCAAAATACGGCTACATAACATCCGCTGTTGCAGATTCAGTAATGAAATTGCCTATCGTTGTAGATTTCAGGCTGGAAGATCATAACAGCGGGCTGGCGACTTATCTCAGGCAATATTTAACAAACATAATGAAAAAGCCTGAACCCGACCGGAATAAATATGTTCAGCAATCTTCCTATGATGATGCATTATGGGAGTGGAATAATAATCCTCTGTACGGCTGGTGCAGCAAGAATAAAAAACCCGACGGGGCAAGTTATGATATTTACAGGGACGGGCTGAAAATATATACAACTATTAATTCACGCATGCAAAAATATGCTGAAGAGGCAATGGAAGAGCATCTTTCAAAAGAGGTACAACCTGACTTTTACAGAAGGGCAAGATATTTCAAGAACCCTCCCTTTTCTGATGATCTGACCAAAAAAGAGACTGAGGATTTGATAATGGCTTCACTTAAACAAAGTGACCGCTATTATATAATGCGTGCAAGAGGTATTTCAGAGGATTCTATAATGCTGGCATTTAATACTCCTGTAAAAATGAGAGTCTTTTCATGGAAAGGCGACAGGGATACAATAATGACCCCACTTGATTCTATAAAGTATTACAAATATTTTATACGGTCGGCGTTCATGGTGGAAGATCCTCATAACGGATATGTGAAGGCCTATGTCGGGGGACCCGATTTCAGATACTTTAAATATGATGCTGTTACTCAGCAGAGAAAACAGGTTGGAAGTACAATTAAGCCTTTTCTTTATACAGTGGCAATGCAGAACGGATATTCTCCCTGTTATGAAGTGGAGAATATTCCCCGCTCATTTGATATACCGGGAGATTCTGTTCCATGGTCGCCAAGAAGTACCGGACCGCCGGCATTTCATGGAAAAATGGTGACATTAGCATGGGGGCTGGCTGAGTCAGAAAACTATATTTCTGCATGGTTAATGAAACAGTTCAAACCATCAGCAGTTGTCTGATCTTATGCATAAGATGGGGATCAGAAGTTTTATTGATCCCGTCCCGTCAATATTTTTAGGAACTTCAGACCTTAAACTTGAAGAGATGGTAGGCGCTTATGGCACTTTTGCCAATAAAGGTGTATATACAAGACCCATGTATGTCACACGTATTGAAGATAAAAACGGAAATACTATTTCGAAGTTTACACCAAAAATAGAAGAGGAGCAATACGTAACTAAAGGTGCCAAGGTAACCAACATAAC
>CAVVGP010000069.1:0-9344 GCA_963747625.1 uncultured Bacteroidales bacterium
TCCATCTGTCTGGCTGCGCGCGCGCGCCCGCGCGCCCGCGCCCGCGCCCGCGCGCGCGCGCGCCCGCGCCGCCGCCGCCGCCCGCGCCGCCGCCCGCGCCCGCGCCCGCGCCCGCGCCCGCCCCCCTATTTCAGTTGGTCTATGAAGTGTTCATTAATAATTTGATCATGGGTCAGGTGATAAGTTGTATGCTCAAGGATAGCAGTAAGGAAACTATATTCCCCAGCTCAGAATACATATTGAGATAACTCATTTTCCTATGATCGAAAAATACAAGTAGGAACAAAATTTCACAAGCCACATTGAGAGACAAAACCTAACAGTGAGAATGCACGAAAAGGTCACGAGATTGACGAACGCATTCAGCAAGAAACTGAAAAACTTACAAGCGGCTGTGGCGCTTCATTATTTCCACCGAAATATTAGAGTTACGCCGCTATCTTCTCTTGTCCATAGTTCAATAAATCTTCCCAATTCCACAATTGATTTGTAACCTTCGCTTGCATTGCGGGAGTTACTCTTGAGGTTTTTGGCGAACTCTCATAAAATTGTAGTGGAAATAATGAAGCGCCACAGCCGCTTGTAAGTTTTTCAGTTTCTTGCTGAATGCGTTCGTCAATCTCGTAAGCCTTCGCATCTGCATTCTCATTGTTAGGTTTTGTCTCTCAATGTGGCTTGTGGAAATTTTGCTTCTCTTCGGGTTTCCGATCATAGGGTTTATCTCAATATGTATTATCTAGGCTGGGGAATATCGTTTTTCACCTTTGCTATCTTCAGCATAGGACTTTATAACCTGACCATAATCAATATTATCATGAAACACTTCATCAAGGTGAGGTTCTGAAAAAAGTGTGTACCCTGGCTTGGATCTATCCTGTAGTTTTTTAAACCCGACTCAATAATAATCCTGGCTGCTGAAATCTGTGGCCACTTAACAGGAATTCCAAGCCATGGGTCGGTGGAACCCCATCTACCAGGACCAATAAGTACATATCCTTTCCCCTGTTTTACAAAAAGAGTGTTTATTTTTTCAATTTCGACAGCGACACTTTTATTATTTACGGCGTTAAAAGATTCAGGTCTGACATAAACCAAATCATATATTCCTTTAAAAACGCCATTTCCAAGATGTTGGATTCAGAATAAATTATTGTGTCTTCCTTTTTGATATGATCGAGATTAATATCATGTGTCTCCTCAGTGTGAACTATAGGCCTTATCTGCAAAAAATTGAATATTTTAGGATTGCCTGAAGGAGTCTCAAAGGTTTGCAGCAAATTCAATTTCAACTGGATTGTTCATCTCCTGCTGGCCTATCTCAAGAAGCGTGCTTAATATTTCTGCAAGAGGAAATGTTTTGTGCTGCAGGATATTTGAAAAAGTTATAACTCTGTTCCCGGGTAACTTATTCCATCACGAAGAACATTATTATTCAGGTCATATGTTGAAGCGACATACCTGAGGGCCGATTCATTCTCAAGATTCTTGATATCAATTCTGGGGATGTTGATGCCATCATCTGTTGATGGAATAAAACTGTTGATATTCAGATCGAGAGCACAAAACTCTTTCTGAGTGTCAAGGCTGCTTCGGGAGATGAAAGCTGCAAGATTTTTTTTGGGTATTTAGGTGAAAACCTGAAAGATAATCCACCCTCAACGATCAGTTTCCCAAGACCAAAAGCAATGTTCACTATGCCATCTTCAGCTTTTTCAGAACCTATCGGATAGTAATTTATAGATCGGGCAACGCCTGATAATGTTGGATAATATAATTCCCCGTGACGGTTGCCACAGATCTCCTGGAGTATGATTCCCATTTTCTCTTCATCAATAACATTTGCAGTGGCAGTCATATATGCTTTGCTGGCCTTGTAATAAACTGAGGCATAAACCTCCTTTATTGCATCAGACAACATTTTAACCATCTGCTTATTATCAGGAATCCTTGGGATCATATAAGTCGAATATATGCCTGCAAAGGGCTGATAATGTGAATCTTCCAGTTTGCTTGAAGATCGAACGGCTATCGGATAGTTTCTTGAAACCGCCAGAAAGGCATAAAAATCCTGATAAACATGTCCCGGAAGTTCAGCATTTATGAAATTATTAAGGATCTCATCATCTGTAATATCAGACAGTGCGACTGAATACAGATTATTCTGATCCATGAACTCATCGAAGATATCGGTGCTCAGAACAACTGTCCTTGGAATACTAATCAGTACCTCAGGAAATTTGTTAAACAGTTTATTATTTTTGATTATACTGTTTATAAATGCCAGGCCTCTTGCTTTTCCTCCGATTGAACCCTCACCTATACGCGAAAAGATCTGGTATTCATCAAAGCTGGTTTTATCAAATTTTGCAATGACTCCTCTGCCCTTACCCAATCTGAAGCTAGAGATTGCAATGTAAAGGAAACGCCTCATCTCATCCATAGTGCCAAAATCCTCTTTCCGGATGTATTTGAACATTTGTGCAACGGGGAAAAAAGCTCTGGCATTCAGCCATTTGGAAAAATGGTTACGTGTGGCATGGTACTCCAGAGTATCATCGGGGATAGTCAGTAATTTCTGCTGGAGGCTCTGCAGATCGGTGGCGATTGCAATTGGTTCAAGTGTTACAGGATTTCGGAAAACAAAAGGTCCGAAAGCAAGATTATGGATAATGAAATTTCTTAACTCATGAGACAGCGTTTTGGAATACTTGTTTATAAATCCCGCTCCCAGATCTTCAGCAATTTTTTTATGTGTTGAACTGGATGACTGAATCAGGAATGGCACCTTATCATCATCTGCCATAACAACCTTACATAACTCGATTCCGGCGCTTTCATCATTTATATTATCTCTCTTGTAACTTATATCTGAAATGACTCCGAGAACATTGTACTTGTACTTTTTGTAAAGATCGAGAGCATCGTTAAAATTATTAGCCAGCAGAATCTTGGGACGACCTCGCATCTTTAGCATCCTCTGATGCTCATTAAGAGCTTCGCGCTGGAAATCAAGCGATTGCAAAAGAACAATCTTATAAATATTAGGAAGATAAGAAGAAATATACCTGATAGAGTTTTCAACCAGGATAATTGCCTGTACGCCTATATGCTCAATATCATAATCGGCATTCATTTTATCCTCAATAAGTTTGATTATTGCCAGAATAAGAGATGCATCACCGAGCCAGCAAAAAACATAATCAATTGCACTCAGATCCTCTCCTTCAAGACGCAGTGATACTTCCCTTGAAAAATATGTAAGTACCACTATAGGTATATTTTCATATTTCTTTTTAATTCTTTTGGCAAGGGCAAATACATCTGTTCCTTTCAGGCTCAGCATAGAGATCACAAGATCAATATTGCCATCCTGAAGTATTCTGAATGCATCTTCTGCATTATCAGTCTGAACGAAAGTGGGGGGATAACGCAAATTAAGAGAGGCATATTCATTAAAAATCTGTTCATCAATCCTTCCGTCTTCTTCCAGCATGTAGTTATCATAATTGCTGCATATTACAAGTACACGGTGAATCCGCTTCTGCATCAGAAGGTCGAAGGATGTGTCAGTAAAATCATATTGCGGAAGGTCCAGGGTTCCCTCAATAATGGTCATTCGTTGTATTATTAATTGGTCATCGATATTACAGCCATACCTTTTTTCCCATCCATTCTTATCAGAAGAGGTTTTTCAAATCTGATATGACGAAAGAATTTACCTTGTTCAACAATCTTTTGGTTATTTAGTTTATCCCATTCAATCATTCCATCATCCGATCCATGGTTAATAGAAAAATAGCCAACGTTCATTGAAGTAACATTATGAAAAAAGTGGGAGCCAAGAGATGCATCGACATGGAAGTCAGGCAGGCTCACTTCAACTATAATTTTGGCATTTGATATCTGAGGCCATACAACAGGGATACCAAGAAATCTGTCTCGTGACCCCCACCTTCCCGGCCCAAGAAGAACATACCTGCGGTTTTCAAGAAGCATTTTTTCATTCATAATATCAATCTCAGCAGCCATCTCATTGGTAAGCAGGTTATTGAACTTATCGGGTTCCACATATATGAAATCTTTAATATCTTTAATTACCCCGTTACCCATGCTTTTTTTAGTCACCAGGACAGTACTTTCATCATTAATGCTCTCAGGATCTATTGAATAGCCGGCTACACTGCCTACTAGAGGTTTAATCTGAAGCAGATAAAAGGTTGCTTTACCGCTATTATCTTTTGTCAGGTCGACAGCGAATTCAATCTCTACAGGTGTACCAAATGCTTCTTTAACAACGTCCAGGACAACCCTGAGAGTAGATGCCAGGGGTATATAATCATACTTTAAAATATCAGCAAAATTTATAACCCTGGGTCCAGGAGCATCCAGTCCTGGTATAATAGTATCATTATCTATACTTAATACCGAAGCACAATGCTTGAGTGTCCCGTGATTTTCTGCATGGCTGATGTCAAGTGTTACAAGTCCTGGCATTTTCTCCTTCAAGAAGGTTGAGTTCCTTTTTTGCCATATCAACAGCATAGAACATGACCTGTGAGTTTTTATAAAGGTCTTTAAGAGAGATGATATCGAGTGATGGATACGCCGGTGAGAATCTGAATGCACGTTCCCCTTCCACGACATAATGTCCCAGGCCAACTGCCAGCACAGCAAATCCGTCAGCTGGCTTCATATGAGCCACAGGATAAAAATTGAATGATTGTGCTGTGCCGCTTACGTGAGGATAAAATGCATTTTCAAACCTGTTTCCCACAACTTCCTGAATAACAATGGCCATCTTTTCCTGTTCAACCTTATAATTTATAGCCTCGAAATAGGTCCGTGCATCTCTCGAATATATAGAAGAAAACACCAGCTTTATAGCATCAGATAACTGTCTGAACCGTATTTCAGGATCATAGTTATTATTAGGAAGAAGATATGTTCCGAAAATGCCTGAGAATGGCTGGCTCATAGAGTCTTCAAAAAGGCTGGAAGATCTTACTGCTAAAGGTTTACAAATCAGCTTAATAAAAATTCTGAGCTCTTTTTCCAGGGTGTAGCTCAGGCTGCCTTCAAGAAATAATTTTTGAAGCGTAGTGAAATCCTTCTCGGTTTTTACCTTTTCCCACAGATGGTTTCGCTCCATGAACATATCAAATTCATCTGTTCCTATAATCGCAGTCACAGGTGTTTTGATGTTAATTCCCGGCAATAACCTCCCTAGTTCGAAACTGTTTATAAGCGTACTTACAAATGCCAGACCACGGCCTTTACCGCCAAGAGATCCTCCTGAAAGGCTTACAACATTTGTCTCATCAATAACTGCAGATTCTTCAAAATTGACGACCTTTCCTTTGTTCATTTCTCTCCGCCTTTTGCGGATAATGTCGATCAGAAACTCCCGGAGTTCTTTGAGGCTGTTGAAGTCGGATACCCCTATAGGATTTATCATTTTGGCAATTTTCACCTCTCCTCTTGCCATCAGCCAGAGTGAGAAATGGTTTTTCATTGAATGATAAACCAGAGAATCTTCCGGAACAGTCTGAAGGTATGCTTCAAACTCCTTCATCGATTTGCAACAGCTATCTGGCGACCTTTTGTATCCCTGTACACAAAATGGCCAAATCCCAGATAGTAATTGATAAATGACTTCAGGTCCTGAAGCAGGCTTTCAGAGTTTTTATTTATGAAATTTGATTTTAAAGAATGTGCATAACTTGCATTTCCCGGATCTGATGACTGAAGTACTGAAGGAAGATTCGGAAGGTCTTTCTTGATATGTTTAATAAGTTCGAATCCTGCCGTATCGCATAAAACACCTTTCTTTGGAAACCGCATATCAGAAATAACACATAACAAACTATCCTTGTACTTATTATAAATTGTGATTGAATCTTCATAATCTGAAGCAAGAAGGATTTTAGGTCTTGCCCTGAGTTTCAGAACTTTATACAATTCATCAGTTGATACATCCTCTATAAGATTTCTGGTTTGCTCCATAACAAGTGTATAGAGCATAGGCAAATAGCTTGAATAATATTCTGCTGAATCTTCAATTATTAGGATCACTCTTGTCAAACCTTTTTTTGTATCATTCTCAACATTTACCTTGTCTTCGAGAAGCTTGACCATTGCAAAAAAGACTTTCGATTCCCCGGTCCATACAAAATAGTTATCAAATGGTATTCCGAGTGATTTTTGTTTTTTAACAAAAGCTACATCGCCAGGATTGTTAAGCAGGATAAAAGTAGGAATATACGGATACTTCTCCTTTATTTTTTTACAAAGAATCATGGGACTCTCCTTATCAATACCGATCATAATAATGATCATATCATAATGTCGGGCTTTCAGCCTGGCAAATGCTTCATCTTCACCGGAAACCCCAGTAACCCTTGGAATTGAAGTAAGACTAAGCTGGTAATATTCTCCCAGCATATGGTCAGAAAACCTGCCTTCACCTTCAATTGAATATGCATCATATAAATTAGCGACGAGGAGTATCTCTTTTACTTTGAATGGCTGAAGATCATGAAAATACATCTCTTTCAGCATTATGACGATCGAGAAATTTCTGGAGCAACTTCCTGCTGGAGACATCTTTAGAATCTTCATCGTCTTTTTGAGTAACCTGGGATAATCTGATTATATCCCTTGCTTTATAACTGTTAATATACCCGGTTAAGAGGCTTGCTATATTCTGGATAAGATCTCTTTCTTCTTTAAGAAATGGTCCCTCATTTTCAGTGCTGAATTCAGCTATGTAATAAACTTCAATAGAACCTTTTTCATCATCGATAGTTGTAAACTCCTGAATCATTCTCCATGGTGTCTCATGGAAATCCACTGTTTCAAAATCCTTATCCATAAATCTTATACGGGCAACAGTATATTCGGGATACTGCCAGGCTGCGGGTAATAGAAGTACAATCTGCTGAAGTGATTCTTCCAATGGTTTGAATTCTTTCAGGATAGAGGTTGTACGGTTAATACATGCCAGTTCCTTGAGCCTCTCCCGCTGATCATGAAGCAGGCGGTTATAATCAGGAGAATTTTGAGTCAGTTCATCCATTGCCGGAATCTCTGTTAGATAAAGTTTTAAAATTACTAAAATAGTTTCAGATAATGAGTTTTAACCATAATTACACCATTACTGCTACTAAAATCTTAAAAATTAACCGCAAAGTCAGCAGAGTTTTGGAACAGGTTGCAAAGATCTGATATACTACACCTTATCTTTGTACTCTTCACATTTTCTAAGCTTACTTTGCGGTTAACTTATATCGGATTTCCTGGAAAAATCTAAAGGATATATAAGGTAATCACTATTCCACCTGCCATGTCGAACCACTCCTGAGAAGGTCATCCATACATTTTATTTTTGCACTCTTTTTTATCCCTTCGATCTGTTCCTGCATAGCTTTCTCATAAGTGGCTCCATCGACGGATCTTATTACTCCCAGGGCTACAGGATATTCAGGATATGTCATATTAGCAAGCATATATTGGATTCCGGGGTTAACCTCAAAAGCATTATGGACAAGAATATGCTTTTCCGTTATGCCATCTTCTCCCAGTTTAACGGCTTTCAATTTCCTGCATCCCTCAAGTATAAGCCCCTTGTCATTATTTTTTCCGAAAATCATCGGCTGACCATGTTTAAGGATAATAGTTCTGTCATCCCTGACTTCTTTATCGGCAATAGTATCGTGGATTCCATCATTGAATATAACACAATTCTGAAGCACTTCAATTACTGAAGTTCCTTTATGCTTTACAGCCTCAGTATAAATCTGAGTTGATAAAGATATATTGGTGTCTATAGTTCGGGCAAAGAATTTTCCTTTTGCACCGATTACAAGTTCTCCGACGGAAAAAGGTTCTTCAATGGTTCCGAAAGGTGAAGTTTTTGTTACAAGTCCTTTATTTGAAGTGGGAGAATACTGGCCTTTTGTAAGGCCATATATCTCATTATTGAACAATATTATATTAATGTCAATATTCCTTCGTACAGCATGTATAAAATGATTACCTCCAATTGCAAGTGCATCTCCATCACCTGTGATCTGCCAGACAGACAATTCAGGGTTTGCTGTTTTTACTCCCGTAGCTATTGCAGTAGCACGTCCATGGATACTATGAAAGCCATAAGTATCCATATAGTACGGAAACCTAGAAGAACAGCCTATTCCGGAAATAAAAGCGAATTTCTCCTTAGGAATACCCAGTTCAGCCAGGGCTCGTTGAACAGAACTCAAAACAGCATGGTCACCACAACCCGGGCACCATCTTACTTCCTGATCACTCTTAAAATCCTTCGGAGTATACTTATAAATTACTGTATCAGCCATCTTATTTATCCTCCAGCATTTTAATACATTTTTCCTTAATATCATTTACCGTAAAGGGAATCCCTGAACTTTATTAATTTGTTCATATCTGAACTCCTGATGTTTAATACGCAGATAATCTGCAAATTGTCCCATATTTAACTCACAAACAACTATTTTTTTAAACCTGCCGAAAACATCTTTTACATTTCTTGGCAAAGGATTGATGAAATTGAAATTAACCAGACTGACTTTATGACCTTCATCCTGTAACTCCCGGACGGCAGTTATCAGATATCCATATGATCCGCCCCAGCCGACGACAAGAAATCGCCTGATTTGCCACCATAAACTTCAAGGTCAGGAATTTCATTTGCAATTCTTTCAATTTTCTGAGCCCTGAGTTTAACCATCTGCTCATGATTCTCCGGGGTATAGGAAACGGTTACTTTGATAGTTTTCTCAAGGCCACCTATC
Source organism: uncultured Bacteroidales bacterium (assembly GCA_963747625.1). Taxonomy (GTDB): domain Bacteria; phylum Bacteroidota; class Bacteroidia; order Bacteroidales; family VadinHA17; genus LD21. The sequence goes on from CAVVGP010000069.1 coordinate 8,811, forward strand.
CTGTGTTCCAGACCGGGGGTTCCAGGTATTGCCCATAATCTTGCAAGTTTTTCATTATCACGCTTATACGGCAAAAAAGGAGTTTCAGTTCTGTCAGCATAAGGAGGATTGATTTTTGGAAGATCCTTCATCTCCGGAATTTTCCATGGTTCAGTGCCATTTGCAAGGTAGCTGTCAGATAGAAGCAAGACCGGCGTCATATGCTCCAAAGCAATTTTTGCTGCTTCAAAAGCAAAGTGGAAGCAGTTGGATGGTGTGCTTGCAGCGATCACTACAACCGGAGATTCCCCATTTCGTCCATAAAGTGCCTGCATCAGGTCAGCCTGCTCTGTTTTGGTTGGAAGACCTGTTGAAGGGCCACCTCTCTGCACATCTACAATGACTACAGGAAGTTCAGACATAACTGCCAATCCAATAGCTTCTGATTTAAGTGCGAGCCCCGGGCCTGAAGTCGATGTGACAGCAAGGTCTCCTGCAAAACTTGCACCAAGAGCAGTGCATATTCCGGCTATTTCATCTTCTGCCTGAAAACTT
>CAVVGP010000070.1:0-15984 GCA_963747625.1 uncultured Bacteroidales bacterium
ACTCGCCCATTTCACGGCGTTTGCCCGGCGATAATTCGTATCGGTCCCGAGCGACCAAAGTACCAATTGCCTAAAATTTGTTGAAAGTCATAACCATCCACTTTGATGGCGGTGAAATTATCATCGGTCAGCGCGGTGTGGATTCCCGCCGAGGGCTGAAAACGGCTGTCACGTTTTGGAGCGATTGGCGCACGGATGCCGCATATTGATTCATATAAGCCGCCTGGGCCGGGTCATTCGGATTCGTCACGCCTTTGATCTGGCTCAGAGTCGGGTCGTGCTGTTCGGCATAGATAAAGACCGGCGTGCTCAGATAAGGATAGAGTTGCAGAGTCGAAAGGCAGATCTGCGGCTGGCTGGGTTCGCTGCCGCACAAGATTGATCAGCAACCGCCGAATAATAATCGTAGTAGCCAGCGGATCCCGGTTGCGGCTCGAGCGGACCCGAACCATAATCCGGCAGCGGCGGCACCCAACTGCTATCGAGCACGCCTTTCACTTTTGCCCACGTCAATTGAGAAGCGATCCAATCCATGTTGCTCGCCGCACCGAAGCTTCCGGCGGATGATCCGGTCACGAGAACTTGAGTCGCATTCTTCAAATTAGGCGATGGGATCACGGTTACATCCTGTAAATCGGCGAGTATCGCCGTGACGATCTTATTGCCGCGAAATTGCATCATCATGCCGTTGACTTGTTGCTCGCCATTCCCGGAGTACATATCCGAACTGCAATACTTGATGTACACCTGCGTGAAGTTGACGAAGTCCGGGTTCATTTGAGATGAAACGGAAAAGATGCCGCCTGCCGGCATGATGGCGGGCGCACCCTGTGAAGTCATTAGATAATGTTGGGAACTCCAACGCAAGGCGCACGATGCCTCACTACTGCACCAGCCTCCGCCCTGAAAGAAGATGATCCAATGCGCCGCGTCCGCGCCGGAACCGCGTTTGAAGTAATACACCGCCGGAGTCTCGTCGTTGCAAACTGCCTGACGTTGAACGGCATTCTTCACTACATGTTTGATCAGCGTCGAGGGAAATGATACTACTGGCGCACTTGCCGCGCTGGTAGTGGCTACGCTTGTAGTTGGGGAAATCGTTGCCGCTTGTTGCGGGGCTTGCGTCCCTCCAGATTGACACCCCGTTAGAAACAATGCCACAATCAGAATCAAACTACCGATAAAATGTTTCATCGTGATACTTCCTTCTTAACAATAAACGAAACTGCAATTGAAGTAATTGGCTGATTATATTACCATCATTTGAAAAAGACCATTTCCCCACCTATCAACTGTTATGAGTTGCGCATTCTTCACAATGCCGTCAATATCGTTTCAGCAGAACTCAAGCGAAGAATAGATCGGAATGATGGCTGGAATGCCGGTAACTTCAAGCACATTTTTCACATCGGGGATCGGATTCAAAATCACCATTTTCCCGCCGCGCTTGTTCACGGATTTGGCGGTCAACATCAGCAGCCGAATGCCGATGGACGCCAGAAAGCTCACTTCGGATAAATCCACGATCACGCGGACTTTATCGCCTGAGCAATAGCCCGTAAATTTGGTTTCGATCTCGCCTGTGCCGACGATGTCGAATTTGCCGCTCAACTTGATCATACGGATTTCGTTATCCAATTTACTGAATTGCATTTCCATGTTTCACCTGATGTTTTGATCGGTCAAGTGATTATATTGACCTCAACTGAAATTGTTGTTAACAGCAGGTTATGGTTTTGTTAGCAGCGTTTTATGATATAGTATTTTCAACGGAGGTTCTTATGACCAAAGATAATTTACGTCAAATCGCTAATCTGTTGAGCGTGCTCCTTGCGTTGACAGTCAATATTCTGGCTACGGCATTGCCCCTGAATAATCAAACCACCGCCCAGATATCCGACCGCTTCAAAGTATTTTTTGTCCCGGCCGGATATGTCTTTGCCATTTGGGGCATCATCTACATCGGCTGGATTGCATTCACCGTCTATCAGTTTCTGCCTGCGCACAAGGAAAGTCCGCGCTTGCGCGGCTTGGGATATTTGTTTGCGTTGACCGGTGTCTTCAATGCGGCTTGGCTGTTCTGCTGGCAATATAATCATTTCACATTGAGCGTGATTGTCATGTTGCCTTCAGTTACAGACATTGAAACAAGGGAGATAATGAATCACGAACTGGTACATATCAGGCAGAAGCACTGGTTCGACCTGTTGCTTGTTGAAATGCTTTGTATGATACAATGGTTTAATCCTCTTGTCTGGATTTATAGCCAGTTTATAGGCAGAACCATGAATATCTTGCCGATGAGGTGGCGCTGCAGCGAACATCCGATCCGGCAGTTTACAGGGCAGTTTTTTAAACCAGATTGTCGGCGCTCCTGTTGTCAGTCTGACAAACTCTTTCAATTACTCACTTAACAAAAAAAGATTTAACATGATGAAAAATATAATAAGTTCACCTTACAGGAAGATGAAGATACTTCTTATTCTTCCTGTTTTTGCAATTGTTTTATATGCATTTGCGAAGCCGGATTACAGGTACCAGGTATGTTGAAGAAAGCCAGGGAAGTTCTTTTGCCGGCAACTTTTTTACAGCAGAGTGCAGTTAAAGGAATTGTCGTTCAGCAGGATGGGAAACCTCTTCCGGGAGCATCAGTTATAGTTAAAGGAACAACTCTGGGTTCTTCGGCAGACCCAAATGGTCATTTTGAAATAGCCGGCATACCTGATGACGGATTGTTGGTGGTCAGCTTTGTGGATTCAAATCAAGGGTTCTGAAACCCGATTTCACCTCCGAAATGAAAATCAAGATTTTAAAAGAGACAGTCTGTGTGGAGATGGACGCACACCTATGTATGTTGTGGATGGAAATACGATGTCGCGGAAGAAGCCGGGAAAATTATGATAATATAGAATCCATAAATGTACTGAAGGATAAATATCCAACAGAAAAACCGGCGACAGATAAGATCGGAGAGAAAGGGAAAGACGGAGTTGTCGAAATTAATAAAAAAAAAGAATGTTTCTGAATCTGCAGATTCAAGGGTCCGCATTCAGCTTGCGACTCCCAATCGGGATGTAAAAATAGTCTCGGATAACGGAAAAACCCCCATTGTGATGGTTGATGGTACTATCAAGATATCGATGTGAACAAAATGGAACCAGTGAACATCCAATAGAAATAGGTACTGAAGATTACTTCTGCAGGTGAAATAAATATGGCGAGAAAGGTAAAGATGGAGTTATTGAGATTACTACTAAAGCTAAAGCTTCTAAGGATGCATTTGTTGTAGTTGAAGAATTGCCTCAATTTCCGGGAGGAACAGATGCATGGTAAGATGGATCAATGCAAATATTAAATATCCTGAAAAAGCTCTTATAGCAGGAATTTCAGGGAAAGTATATGTCAGTTTTATGGTAAGCAGCAAGGGGAAAGTGAAGGATGTAATGATTAATAAATCTGTGAGCCCCTCACTTAGCGATGAAGCCATAAGGGTTATTAGCAGCATGCCCGACTGGGAACCGGGAAGCCAGGCCGGAAAAACTGTAGATGTTCAAATGATTGTACCTGTGGAATTTAAATTGAAATAAAATTAATAGACCCCCTGGCCCCTTTGCGTTTAAAAATGACTTTTTCAACAGTCCCAATAAATTCAGCATGTAAGAAGAATTGTGCTTGTGTTCAGAAATTAGCCCCCCTTTAGGGGGGTTGGGGGGTCAATCATTTCCCCTGAAAAACGCAGCATGCACCGACGGAGGACATGGAGAATCCAATCCTTTTACAGCTCTCCATATAACTTCATTAAACTCAGCATCACTCACCATATCTTCCTTTGTAAAATCAAACTTTTCACTTTTTTTCTGCCAGATACTCTGTTCGAGATTCTTTAGGTTCAGATCAACATTGGATGGCCTGGCAGTAAAAGCAGGATGGCCGGGCGTATTATTCATGCATCTCCAAAATGAAGTTGAAGGAGCATCATACTGAGTCATTGGAGGAAGACCCAGTATCAGTTCTATTGTGCGAAGCAGAGATGTTGTAGTATAGACCGTATGATCAACAAACCCCTGCTTAACATAGCCTCCGGCAAGATAAGCAGTGCTCCGGTGGGCATCCACATGATCGGGCCCGTTTTGTGCATCATCTTCCACTATTAGAACAAGACTGTTTTTCCAAACCCGGCTGTGACTCAGATAATCCACGAACATGCCAACGGCAAGATCATTATCTGCAACCTGAGCAAATGGTGTTGGTTTGTCGAGACTTAGTCCCTGGGTATGGTCATTTCCGAAGCGAAGTGAATTGAAACCTGGGAAGTGCATCGGCTAGCAAGCAAAGAATCAAAATCATGTTTCCACTCACGAAACCGTACAGTATCACGTACTGACAGATCCCAGCTGGGGTATAGCCGGCACAGAAATGATCTTTCAGTACAGGGATATTAGGTTTCTTATCTCCCAATAAATTCAGCATAAGTGCGGTAAGAGATACCATTCCTTTTACAATCATCCCACAGGAATCCGTCCTTATTATTGGCAGTAACCATTGCTCCTTCGCCGGGATAATCACCTCCTCTTCCTCCATAACTTGTCGGCCAGTTTTTTTTCGAGAAAATCGGTAGCATAGGCACCCATGGTCCAGTTATGGCCATCGGCACTTACTTCTCCGTTTACATAAAAATTGTCAAGCAGGACAAATTCACGGGCAAGAGCATGCTGGTTAGGCGTTATATTTTCACCAAAGAGTACAAGCTGGGATCTCCGTTCCCTTCAGGGATATCACCTAAAACCTGGTCGTACGATCGATTCTCCTTAATAATGTAAAAGATATATTTAATCGGTGAAGGATCGCCAACTTTCATAGGAACAGGATTCCCGGCTGCTCCTTCTGATACCAGTTCCAGGTTCTTATTAAATGGCGTATTATCATAAACAGCTTTTGAAAACAATGCCATCTGACCTGCATCAGGAATTTTCAGAATTTCAAGTGTTCCCCTGAAAGTCCGCCAATATATTGCTCTTTGATTTTATGTTCCTTCCCGCCAGACTGGTAAACTACCTCATCTCCTTTCCGGGTCGGGTTAGGGCCATAAGGATTAGCATGTGATGACAAGCCTTTCCCATTACTTATAAGAATTTTATCTTTTACAATTCTCACACATGTGGGATACCAGCCGGTCGGGATAAATCCTTTACTTTTTGAATCCCCGGGTTTTGAGATATCAAACACGGCAAGGGAGTTGTTATCGGCATTTGCAATGAAAAGAGTTTTTTCGTCTTCGCTCAGTGCAACACCGTTTGTTGTTGAACCGGAAGGAGAAGAAGGATAAAGAGCCGCATTAAGTGTTTCAATAACCCTCTTTTGACGGGTATCAATCACAGAAACGCTGTTATCATTCGCATTTGCAACATACAGGTATTTCCCGTTGCGTGTAATGCAAAGATCGTTGGGATTATCCCCCACATTGACTGACCCTGTGATTTTTCCGAGAGCAGTATCAAATATTACAATTTTATCACAGCCCCAGCAGGAGATATACAGAAACTTATGGTCGGGCGACAGAAGGCATGTATAGGCTTCCCCTTTCGAGTTGGTATTGCGATTCAATTTTTTTGGATTTTGTATTAAGTACGTAGAGAGAATTATTTTCCTGGGTAACAACGTAGAGTCTGTTTTTGCTGTCATCCAGTGCGATCCCTGTAACAGAGATCCTGGCGGGCCATTTTTCTCCTATCCTTATTGAATCATCGAGTGAGAGCTTATTATTCCGGATCAGGTACCTGATAATTTCATTATCATTTCCTCCGGAAGCATACAAATAATTTCCATCATCTGAGAAGGCTAATCCCAGCCATGCTTTTCCGATAATTATTGAATCGAGAACTACCTCCTTATCAATATCCACAAGCTGGATAGTCTGATCGCTTTCCCCGTTATTTGTGACTGCTGCCAGTTTTTTCGAAGGAGAAACAGCAATATTAAGAGGAAGGTCGCCCAGGGGCAAAAATTTCCCCACCGGGGTCAACCTCCATCCATTAGGCAAAGTAACACTGTGAGATTCGATCTCTTTCAGGGTCTGAGCCTGAAGGTTGACTGTAAAACCAATTAATATTATCTGAAAAAGAATCAGAGCTCTTTCTACAGATTTATTCATTTTCATTATTTCAGTTCATCAGTCTTTTTGTGCTCTCTTTTTCAGTTCATCGGGTCTGAGCGTAATCAGATGACCTATACGTTTTCCATCCCGGTAGGTCACAACTCTTAACGTTACCGGTCCTTCAGGGATATTAACGGGTTTGGAGTATTTGGGTGCATATTCGTTTGGCATAGCTCCGTCAATAGTATAGTAAATATCAAGTCCGGGAACTTCAGAATCCATATCCACAGTCATCTTTCCGTCTTTTTCATCGACATTTATTATCGCATCGTATATTGCTGTTGAATAATTAACACCTTCTTCATCAGCACGTCCGAATTGTTTCTGAACACGCTGTATAAAGTTGCCCCAGTTTTTTGAATCATTTGGTGACCAGAAATCCTCGGCAAGAGCCCAGCCGCGAGGCCAGGTCATGTATTCGGCATGGTGCAGGGTTACCACCTGTTCTGTCCAGAGGTTTCCCTGGCCTCCGAGGATATATTTGGCATCAACGCCTTCAGGAACGGGATTAAAACTATAGCATTTGTTCAGCCGTAAACTTGCATATATCTGAGGTTCTATGGTTTGTTCTCCCTGTTGATAATCGAGGTACGCAAAAGTTGTTGGTGTCATAACAACATCGTGGCCCATCCTGGCTGCTTCTATTCCACCTTTTATTCCTCTCCAGCTCATCACTGTTGCTTCAGGAGCAAGACCTCCTTCAAGAATTTCATCCCATCCGATAAGCTTTTTGCCTTTCGATTTCAGGATGTTTTCCACACGTTTCATAAAATATGCCTGTAATTCTTCAGGTTTGGTCATATTCATTTTTCTCATCAGAGCCACGCAGGAGGAATCTTTCATCCAGAAACCTTTATAACATTCGTCGCCTCCAACATGTATATATGGATTTGGGAAAAGTGCAGCCATCTCGGTAAAAACCTTATCGAGGAATTCATAAACTTTTTCATCAGATGGATTAAGTGTGTTATCAATTTCATTTTAAATGTTCCATCGTCAAACCATTCAGAAAATGAGGAGCCAGGATTGACTTTTGTGCTGGTATTTTTCGTGCAGCTTAATTCGGGATATGAAGCAATTGCCGACATACTATGGCCCGGGACATCAATTTCGGGTAATATAGTGACATTCCGATCTTTGCATATTGAATAATTTCCCTTATATCAGCCTGTGTATAGAAACCTCCTACGGTTGCTTTTTCACCCGGTTTTGGAGCCATACGTTCACCGAATTGCCCGAAACGGGGTACCCTCCATGCGCCAATTTCAGTCAATTTTGGCAAGTGATTTGATCTCAATTCTCCATCCATTATCATCTGTCAGATGCCAGTGAAGAGTATTGAATTTATATTGTGAAATCTCGTCAATGTATCGCTTAACTTCTTCTTTTGTGAAAAAATTCCGGCTGACATCAAGCATAATTCCTCTCCATCCAAAACGGGGATAATCTGTTATTTTAACCGAAGGAATAGTCCAGGGCATATTGACAACAGTTTTGCTTTCAATTTCTGCCGGTAAAAGCTGAAGCAATGTTTGCATGCCATAAAACAGACCTGCGGGTTCATTGGCTGAAATAACAACTCCCTTTGGTGAGGATTCCAGCGTATAACCTTCTTTCCCGATAAGTGAAACAGGCACTTTATTCAGATTAAATTGAATTGAACCTGTATTTTCCTGTTGTGGTTTAATCAAAAGCCGGTGGACGATTAATTTTCTCTGAAAGCATATCAGCTATTTTACGGCTTTGCATGATTATTAAAGCCAATAGTCGAAGCTTTTGTTAATACATATGATCCGTCAGATTGTTGAAATATTGACAGGCTGGGGAATCAGTTGAATGCCGGGTTTTTGTCCGAAAACCGATCATAAATGAAAATAAAAACAGAAGGATAACAAGTTTCTTCATAGCAGGAAAGTATTAAATTTTTACAGATGCGGTTAATTATATCTATTATATACAAACAACAAATTTACTTATATCATTCGTACAAAAGTTATTATTCAGAACTTATTGTCCGGTCTGAAATTGCAATATTCGTCTTATCTGATATTTTCAGATCTGTCCATCTCAACCTTATGGGTCCTTTTTGTTACTGGAGGTTCTCAGGACTTTTAAGACCTCTTTTTTAATTTTTATCACAACTTTTCCGCAGATCTCCAATGGTTCTCCATCAATATGGAACCTTGTTTCATCTGTCTCGATAACAATCTCTTTATCAGTTTTTATATGTTTTACGTATTTCGATTTATTTATTCTTTTTGTGAACAGGCGGATAATAAAAAGAGAGCCTAATATTTTAGGAAAAGGCTTGATTAAAACAATATCAATAATTCCGTCATTAGGCTTTGCTTCGGGTGCTATATAAGCATTATTACCGAATTGTCGTGTATTTGCAATGGTGAGCACAAACAGTTTTTCAGAAACAATTTCTTCTTCCCCGCATTTAATTTTTACAAGGAAAGGTCGTAAGGCCAGGAAAGTTTTAAATGTCAACCAGACATATGGAAGGAATCCCCTGAGTTTAAGGTTATTAAATGAATGGGCAACAAAGCTGTCAAGACCAATCCCGGCCACATTAAGGCATAATTTGTTATTTATCTCAATCACGTCAATATCCATGCTTTCGGCCTTTCTTATATCAGAGAGCAGAGAACGCACATTCATTTTAAATCCAAATTCTTTTGCAAAGCCGTTCCCGGAACCGAGAGGCAGAACTCCAAGGATTTTGTTGGTTCCCACCAGTTCAGTTGCCACTGTGTGAACAGTGCCATCTCCCCCTGCTGCCACGAATACCTCATACTTGTCAAAGTTTTCCCTTATCAGTGAACAGGTATCTTCTATAGTCATTGATTTGCAGAAGGATAGTTGATTTTTACGGATTTCAAGTTCTTTTGCAACAATAAAGTTAACAGGGGGCACCCCTGAAGTCGGATTCAAAACAAATAGTGCTTTATTGTCGTTTTCACGGTCAGCTTTTTTCATGTCCAAATTTAAGGAAGTTTTTTTCAATGTGGTAAAATTCAATTCATTTAATCACAAACAAGAGGATCAAAATCCCGGGTGACCGTTATTATACAAAGGCAACTCAAAGGGAAGCCAGAAAATTAAATTTTTTTTCAGCAGCCCTGTTATGGCATAGGTTTAGAAATTCTATATAATAATATGGCATGTCCATATTATTTAATAGGATGATAATTAAGGGTTAAAAATCAGGTATGATCCTTATTCCATGAACGGATATTTAAAATCGGTAGCCGGAATAAGAGTCTCTTTAATTGTTCTGGGACTCACCCAGCGGAGCAGGTTGAGATGACTGCCTGCTTTGTCATTTGTGCCTGAAGCCCTGGCTCCTCCAAAAGGCTGCTGTCCTACCATCGCTCCTGTAGGCTTGTCGTTGATATAGAAATTGCCGGCAGCATAACGCAAAGCTCGGCAAGCTTTTATCATGGCATATTTATCGTTGCTGAAGACAGCCCCAGTGAGTCCGTATGGTGAAGTCTCATCGCATAAAGTAAGGGTTTCATCGAATTTATTATCCTTATAGATATAAATCGTCATTACCGGGCCGAATATTTCTTCTTCCATGGTGAAAAAATGCGGGTTCTTGGTAACGATAATAGTTGGTTCGATAAAATAACCCTTTGATTTATCTCCTTTCCCGCCGGCTATTATCTGAGCGTCATCCGATTCCATGACCCTGTTGATGTATGCCATAATTTTATCAAAAGCATTCTCATCAATAACAGCATTCATATAATTACTGAAGTCGCACACATCGCCCACCTTAATTTCAGAGATCATTCCAAGCAAATGTTTTTTAGTTCCAGGCCAGATGGATTCAGGTATATAGGCTCTTGAAGCTGCAGAACATTTCTGTCCCTGGTATTCGAATGAACCTCTTATAATGGCAGTCGCAAGCTCAGGGGTTCCGGCAGAACAGTGTGCAAATATGAAATCTTTTCCACCTGTCTCACCAACGATCTTCGGGTACGATTTAAAAATATGGAGATTGTCTGATACCTGTTTCCAGAGTGTATTGAATGTCGGATTTGACCCGGTGAAATGGATTCCGGCCAGGTCTTTGTGTTTAAGGACAACGCCGCTTATCAGTGAACCTTGTCCCGGCACGAAATTAATTACTCCTGCAGGCATTCCTGCCTCTTCGAGAATCTTCATCAGGTAGTAATTTGAAAGGAGTGAAGTTGTTGCAGGTTTCCAAACAGTTGTGTTTCCCATAAGAGCAACACTAGTACTCAGATTTGAAGCTATTGCAGTAAAGTTAAAGGGGGTGACAGTGTAAACAAATCCTTCAAGAGGACGGTATTCCAGCCGATTTATGTTCTCGCTCTCTGATATAGGCTGTTCCTGGTAGATGAGAGATGCGAAATAGTTATTAAACCGTAGGTAATCTATCACCTCACAGGCTGAATCAATTTCGGCCTGGAATACATTTTTCCCCTGGCCGAGCATTGTTGCTGCGTTGATCTGGAACCTGTATTTTTTTGAGATCAGCTCTGCGGCTTTAGCCATTATAGCTGCCCTTTCCATCCACGATAAGGTCATCCATTCGCATTTGGCATCAAGAGCTGCATTTATTGCATCGGAAACTTCGTTCTCCGTTGCCATATGATATGTAGCAAGCAAATGCTTATGGTCGGAAGGCATTACCAGCTTTCCGATTTTTCCTGTCCTGATCTCTTTTCCACCTATAATAAGCGGTATATCAATGACTTTATTTTTTTGAATGTTCAGTTCCTCTTTAAGCAACATTCGTTCCCGGCTGCCCGGTTTGTACGATAGGATACCTTCATTCTTCGGTTCCCTGAAATTATATATGGCGTTGTTCATCTTAAATTTTTTTCAAAAATGTGTCAAAAAAAAACAGCGGCAAATGATCTTTCTCCTTTTATTAGACAAAGTTTTATTTCTTTTATTATCTACTTATACCGCTTCACTTCGTTTGTTGCATCCACAAAAGAGACTACTCCTGCATATTCAGGTGTTATTTTCCTAAATAGGATTAATTCCTAAATGGGAATCAGGCAACACAACAGGGAGTATTATTCACTAAACACAGTCAGTGTGGAAAAGTTCGGTAACACTGACGACTTGGCTATCATGCGCATAGGGATTTTTTCTCTTTAGCGAGATTTGAATTAAAGAAATAAAGATTATTCAGCTTCTTTTATCTGCTGATCTGAAAAGAAATACTGGACTCAGAATATTCAGGTACGGCAACCGGAATATTTAAATTAACTCTTGTTTTTCTTAAATCTTTCTGTTATTGAGGCTTCTTCCGCATTGGTGATCCTGCTTGTTTTTTCAAGGATCTTAATAAAAGCAGCTACCTCTTCATCACTTGCCGGGCATCCCATGTTTTGCAATGGTTTCTCAGGGTCACTTCCTGCCGGTTTTATTTTTGAATCTGCCAGCAGAGTTCCGTTCTTGTCAAAAATAAGGAAGAAAGGAACCCCCCCGAGCTGTCCACCGTATTGATTATACATTTCAATTGCTCCGGGGTTCTCCAGGTTTTTTTTATCTCCTCTTTCCAGTATATCCAGATACTTGATTACAAAATGGTTATTAAAGTAATCCCTGCATGACGGATCATTAACTGATGCTTCAAACTTCTTGCACCACCCGCACCACGATGCGTGAAATACGATCATTACAGTTTTTCCCTCTTTGGCAGCAGTTTTATAGGCATCATCCATTATTTTACCGGCGGATTCAGGTTTTTCCTGCGCAAAAGCTAACCCTGAGCATAGCAGGATACAGGCAATTAATAATAATTTATTTTTCATTTTTTTAGTGTTTTCTGGAAATATTTAAACCGGAGCTGCAACTCTTTCAGGTTCTTTTCTGTTCCCGAGATCAAACATTGCAAAATGTTTTTCTCCGTATGCTTTTATTGCATATGCAAAGAAAAGGCCTGAGAGAATATCAATACTATAATGTCCACGAGCCAGGAACAGTGCCGCTGTTACAATAAACAGGCAAATAAAGATAAGCCATTTATATCCTTTGTTTTTAACGAGCAAAAACATCAGGAATACATTTCCTGCGTGTCCTGAAGGATATACCCCGAGCTCATATTTTGAAAAACCATTGAACAATGAGTCGGACCCGTGAAACATCGGAGGATTTCCAAATGGTGTCAAAACAATAAAAACCCCTCTGACAATGTAAAAAATGCCGGTCAGCAATAAAAACATGGGAAGCCTGTCATAATCTTTTTCCTGAATGATGTACATTATTACCAGGACGATAGGAATAAGGCAGCCAATATCATAAATGAGAGAAACATTATAATATGGCAGATTGTCAAGAATTAAATCTGAAAGCATTGGCAGGGTTTTCCCCTCGCTCATATAATTATGCAGATATGTTTCTGAAGCAAAATTTAGTCCGGCTCCGGCAATAACTGAAAGTACACCGATATAGAAATATTTACTTTTTACCACCGGAATGATGGCTTCAAGCATTTCTGAAGTAAACTTATAAAATCCTTTTTTCCTTTTGTTGACCTGGTCCATTCACCTATAATATAAACAGTTACATTTTATTAATCCAGTGATTTCTGAATAAAAATGTAAAACAAAGATAAAAACTTATGTTGATTATAAAGATAAAATGCGAATTTGGATTAGTCTGACATTTCTTTATAAATGCTTATAATTTCGTCAGAATACTCTTCAGGTGCTTCAATATGTCCCCAGCCTGATTGGGTCTGCCATAATCCATCATATGCAGAATCGTGATATGAACGTATCAGGTGAGGGATTTGCTTTTCGGTAAGTATTTCATCGAGCAGCATTGCTTCGATTTCGTTTTTAACCATCAGTACTTTTACAGATTTGCTCATTATTGTTATTTTCTGTTTATAATAATCGAAAAGTTATAAATAAGTATATAGACCTCGAGAGATTATTGCCGGGTTTAAATGATATGCTGACATAATCGCTAGTGTCTTATTTTGAAAACATCATCTTAAATTCATATTCAAAATTTGGGGTAAAAACATCTTTTCCTAAATTCTCCCTGATTTCTTTCAGCGACCAGAACCTTCCATCATCAATTTCCTCTTTATTTATTACCGGCAGTTCATCGGAAATCGTCGAAAAGGAATTGACCAGTTCTCTCTCACGCGAAGATTCCCAGATATATTTACCCAAAAAATCAGGAACAAAATTATTCAAACCGATTTCTTCCCGCACTTCACGCAAAAGAGCTTCTGCCGTACTTTCACCGCGACTGACATGACCACCAACCGAGGTATCCCATTTCCCAGGCTGGATATCTTTTGTCATTGCCCTTTTCTGTAAAAACAATTCTCCGTGTGTATTAAAAAGGTGAAGATGAACTACAGGATGAAGAAGCATGCTTTTGCCATTATGGCATACACTGCGCAGGGCTTCGCCGATTGTATTTCCATCTTCATCAACAACCGGGAATAATTCTTCGGGATCGGAGTTTTTCATGATCCCAAAGATCGCAAAAATTAGCAAAGATGATGCCGGGGGTAAAAAAATCTCAGGGAGTAACCATCTCTGTCCTGAGCTTATAGACATAATCGCGTATCTTATTCAGCGTTGCCAGAGTGACAGTCATTTCACTGCCTGATGAACGGAAGACTTGTTTTGTGGTATCAATCTCAAGGTCACCTTTTTTGAAATATATATCGAAAGAATCGAAATAGTTTTTCAGGTATTTTAGTTTTTTGGAATAATAAACAACTACGGGGTCGTCATAATAGTTTTTCAGGAAACTCAGCAAAGTTGTAAGGGTATATTTTTGCTGGGCTATTTTCTGGATCACCTGCGGATCGGGTTTGTCAGGGTTATAGACAAGCTGGGTAGCTATGTACATGGCTTCTACCCATCCCCCCATAATCATCAGACCTGCTGTGCTTTCTCTTCCTGATTCCCGCAAATGATCATCAATTTTAATGTAAGCATCATTCATAAGGGAGACTATTGTGTCGGGTTCTGAAGTATCACTCTGAACCCGCTTTATCGGTTCATCGAGATATTTATCAGGAATTCCGAGCTTATTGCACATTTCACGGATGGTCACCATATAATCAATCATCTGCTGCCCGATACCAAATATCTTAAGATATCCGAAATCAACTCCATAAACCCCGGTGTTTATAGAAGCTTTTGAGCTGCTGAGATACAGATCCATGTTTGATAAGGGATTTAATATCTCTTTATTGTAAGGTACTCCCAGCCTGTTGAAGATCTCACATATTTCTACCGGAGTCAGGATCCCATAGAAGATCTCAATTTTTTGTGCTGCAGCCTTGTTCCTGGTAGTGTCTGATTTATATGTGGAGAAGACCGGAACATATGAAGCCTTTTCTTTTATTTCGTTCTTGCAGGAAATGACAAACGGGATTAGCAGTATTATAAGATACCAGTCTGGTCTTTTCATCTATTCTTAATTATAATCTCAAAATTAGCAATTAATCTGATTCAGCTTAAATGAAGATGAAAAATTCAGTTAAATGGCTGCATGTTCTCTGTCTAACCCTATGATTATCTGTGCTTCTCTTCGCTTTGCGGTACAAATTGTGTCAGTTCTTTTTTTGTTACACAGAGTCCCGGTATTCATCGGGACACAGATGAGCACAGAGTTATTCAGGGATATCTTACAGTAATATCCTGTTACCCAGTTTCCTGGAAATTAATCCAAGAACAATATTAAGGTTTGCATATCTCTTTTGCAGCTGGATCACCTTCTCTGTATCATTTTCTTTTACAGCCTCTTCGAGAAGCATCATTATTTCCTTTCTTTTCATCATTATCTTATCGCTCTTGAATTTCAGAACAGCATCTCCCACGATCTCTTTAAGTTTCATCTCCTCCGTCTCTACGTAGGTCTGCTTGTCTTTCCATATCCTGCTGAGCTCATGTGAGTCTGCAAGAAGATCGGCTGAAAGACTTGATATTTCGGGATCTTCATTTTTTACAAATTGTTTTTCGCTGGTAATAAGTCCATGTTCAACATGAAACCTGAAATCGGCGAAGATTCTTGCACATACACTGTCATCAAACTGAAGGTCATCAGATATGATTTCCCTGACGATATAATCAGCTACAGTCAGCATCTCTTCCTTTCCATCTTCATTAATAGTCCGTTCGAATTCCACACCTCCGAATTTCAGAAGAAGTCTGATTATCTCTTTTTCAGAATAGTATGTTACAGTTTCACGGCGGACAGGTTTAACCATAACAGGAGGAGGAACTGGAAGATCTTCCGGGCCGGGATATTTGTTCCTGTCCTGGAAACTCTTATGCTGTCTCAGCTTGTTCACTTCATGATAAAGGATTGGCTCACTGACTTCAAGCACAATGCTGCACTCCTTTATATATACTGTTCTGGTTATTGCTTCCGGAATAACAGCAATTGACTTTACCACATCGCGAATGAGATCAGCTTTTCTTACCGGATCATTATTGGCCTCCGAAAGGAGAAGCTGCGTTTTAAAGCGGATGAAATCAGTTTCATTTTCTTTAAGGAATTTCAGGAATTCGGCATTACTGACCTTTTTTGAATATGAATCCGGATCCTCGTTATCGGGGAGAAGGACAATTTTGACATTCATTCCTTCTTCCAGCACCAGGTCGATGCCTCTGAGGGAGGCTTTTATCCCTGCCGCGTCGCCGTCGTACAGTATGGTAATGTTTTGTGTAAATCTTTTTATGAGTCTTACCTGCTCCTGGGTGAGAGAAGTTCCCGACGATGCCACAACATTTTCAACATTGGCTTCATGAAGCGACATCACATCGGTATAACCTTCAACAAGGTAACACCTGTCCTCCTGG
>CAVVGP010000071.1:0-4998 GCA_963747625.1 uncultured Bacteroidales bacterium
CTGTAAAGATTTTCACACGGTTATAGTCTCGCAGCGCTTTTTCATAACTGTCCCTTGCCTGATTTGTATTCGCAGTTATTTCATCGAGTTTAAGTGATGCAAGCAACTTACCCTTTTTTACCCGGTCGCCTTCCCTGACATTTATCTTCCCGATTATTCCGCCTGTTTTAAAGGAAAGTTTAAATTCCTCATTCCAAACCAGTTCTCCTGTGGAATGAACCGGGATGCTTAACACTTGTGATGTTATACCTGCAACCTTTACGCGAATGCTCTCAACAGCAGCCGTTTTGGTCTCTTTATGCGCGCAAGCAGCAGATAATATGACGATTACTAAAATTGTAAAGCTTCTTTTCCACATTTTTTTCAGTATTATTCATATTTATTTATTGCGGTGACTTTCTCAAACTCAGCAAAGGATGATAAATAATTGAACTTTGAAATTATGAGATTCTCTTCCGACTCTGTAAGAGTAGTTCTTGCATCAATAAATTCAATCAGGCTTGCTTCACCTTCTTCGTACTTCCTGTTTACCAGCCTGAATCCTTCCTTTGCATTTTTAAGGCGGTGCTTCTGCCGCAATTATACCTTTCTCGGCCGTAAGCAACTCATTCATTGTGTTTAACACCTGAAGTTCTATCTGTTTTTTTACTTCTTCTATTTTGCTGTCAATAATTTCTTTATCCAGTATGGACTGTTTAATCTTAGCCCTGTTCCGGAAACCTGAAAAAAGATTCCACGTAAGTATTGCAGATGCCTGTGCATAATCCTGATTCCTGTTGAATACGTAATCTGTCCCCTGGTATCCGTAATCAATAGCAAGCGACATATCGGGGAGCTTCCCTGATTTGTTCATTTTAATCTGCATATCTGAAATATTACTGTAATCCGAGAGCTTCTTCAGCTCCTTCTCGGTTTTCAAGCGCTGATTTTGAATAATCGGCAGTGTAGCCCGAAAGAGACGGCCAGATTTCAGGTTGTCTGATGATTATACTATCAGTTAATGACCTGTTAAGCAGAAAATTGAAGTATGCAAAAGCATTTTTTTTATTTTTTTCGGCATCCTGCAGCTCCTGATCAAATTTGCTGAGCTCTGTCTCGGAGCGATAGAGATAGTCAGGAGTGACTTTATTGTTCTCAATCAGTTTCTTGTTTACCCTGATATTTTCCGTAAGAAGATTGCGGGTCTCTCTCAGCATCGAAAGGACTCCATCTGCAATCGCAGCGTTATAATATGCTTTTTTAATTTCAGCAACCAGTTCACGCTTGTACTGGTTGACATCATCATTTTCAAAAATTGTGAGTTCTCTCTTAATTTTAGTATTATAATAAATATCAGCATTAAAAACTGGCTGAAGAATCCTTATTTTAGTCTCCTGCTCTATCGGCCTGAGAAACATAAATTTCTGGTTTTCAATTGTCGGAAACATCGACGATGAAGTAAGCGCATTGAGCGTAGAGTATACGGGATTAAGTAGATCGCCAACAGGTAAATCCAACTCACGTCCCCCCTCTGCCAGTGAAAACCTGGCATTGAAACTTATATCAGGATAAAATAACCCTCGGGCTTCTTTCAGAGCCTCAAGGCTCTTTTGATAGCTTGAAAGTTTTTGTTTCAACGAAAGATTATTCTCAATGCCAATCCGTACGTATTCATTAAGTATATCCTGCCCCTGAACAAGAAGGGACGATAAAAGCATTAAAATAAATAATCTCAGTTTCATCCTATTGGGTATCTTTCAACATCTTACAATACTTTTACCCTGCTTTCCATATTATCGCTTATGGCAGTGAAAAGCCTTTTTACCAGCTCCCTGTCTTCGGGACGTGCCTGGTTATACAGCGTTTCGGCAAACTCGAAGAGTTCCCGCTGAAATGATTCCTGTCCCTTAAGGACAATTTTCCCTTTTTCCGATAATCTCAGATTGAACTCCTTTCTGTTAGTGCTGTTCGATTTTAAAATGTAATTCTTATGCACAAGCTTCCTGATTGTCTGAGAAATTGCACCTCGTGTAACTCCCATTATCTCAGCAAGCCTGGTCATGTTGATCTCATCGTGCTTTCCAACCATTGTAATTGTATGGATCTCTGTAACATAAAGCATGTCACCTGTCCCATAGTCTTTTGGTCTCCTTCCTATTATCGAATAGAGATGAAGAATTTTCAGAAAAAGATCAACAAGAGTCTGAAGTTCGTTATTCATTAAAAATTGTTTAGATGCTTAACAAATTTATGAATTGTTTAGATACTAAACAAAAAATTCTTCGCGGTGTTGATCATTAAAAAGACTTTGCAATTTTGAAAGAGGAAATAAATTGGATTTGAATTCCTGTCAGCTCGGGGAAGGGAAGAATGCAGCCAGGATCAGTGAGCATAGAGTATTTCCAATCTTTTCTTCCAGAACTCATTAAAGCTTCCGGTTGGCTCTTCACACAGGTAAACCTGAGTTCCATATTCCCGGGCATCAGGATTTGATATTTTTCCGACAAGGGTAATCTTATTAAATTCCAGCTGAACGTCTTTCCCGAGTTCATCGTTAATATAAATAAATGATGTGATATCCGGATCAAACTTTTTTGGTATCCAGTAGCGAAAACTCTCATTAAAGCTAACCGGGTCAGGAAGACCGTACTGTTTTCCTATAATCGTAATAGCACCTGCCTGCCCATAGTTTTCGCAATAGATGAAGCTTGCCTTTTTATTGTTTATCATCTGATATGCCTTGTTCGTAATGGAGGTCAATTCCTCCCATCCGATCATATCGGCATAATCCTGAGGCAGGGAATGTATTGAGTTATCCTCGAACCGTCTTCCGATTATTATTCCATATTTTGTTTCAAGAATATGGAAATATTTTACCAGTCCATCGCTTTTATAAACCGGCAGGGCCACCGGAACTCCGGGTATTGTAAGCACTACAAGCATGACAGGCAAGGCAGTTTTTGCCCAGGCTCTTTTCAAACTGTAATTAAATGAAACCGCTCCGGCGGCAATAAGGAACGGGAATATTCCTATGGTATAATAGCTCTTACCCCGCAAAAGCATCAAGGCAACAATTACAAAAACTACCAGTATACCAAGAAAACGATACTTTACAGCTTTCCTGTCTACTAAAATAAAAAAGAGTCCGGCTATGGTAAGAACTGATGCAAATGCGCCCATCATAAGTTGTTCAGCAAGAAATGTTCCTTCTTTTACATTGACCAGCTGTGTGCGCTTAAGCTCTGCCATGTGGTTGATAACAGGAAGTTTATTCACTATCTGCCAGATAATATTTGGAGAGCATATTAAGAGTCCTGCTGCTATTCCTAACCAGAACATTTTTTTTGCAAAGACATTTCTATAACGGGTAAAAGGAACTATTACCAGCAAGCCTGCAAAAAGTACTCCTATCAGATATTTGTTCAATATTGAAAACCCTGCTGCAATGCCGAAATAGAGCAGGTATTTTCCATTTTCCGAGTTTACATAACGAACCAGCAGAAAAAGTACTAATGTCCAGAAAAAGACATCCAGGAAAACAGGCATAAAAAGTGAAAATGTCCTAAGGCTAAAACCTGCAATCGTAAAACCAATTGCAGATAAAAACCTTGCATACATCGATCCGCCCAGATCTTTTGCAATAGCAGCAACGAGTAAAATCATTACTCCGCTCATAAGTGCAGGTAAAATTCTGACAACAAATAAGCCATGGCCCAGCGTATTCTGAAGTAACCAGGCTAGCCATCCGATCATTGGCGGAACAGTAGCGAATCCAAATGCTGGATGTTCCCCCAGTGAAAAATACAGCAGCTCATCTCTGTGATATTCCAGATTGTTGAACACCAGAAGATGAATAAGAATATTGAATAAGGCAAGAAGAATAACTGGCAGACCTGGATAAATCTTTGCTTTATTTTGTTCCATTTTTAATACAGTTCTCCCTTTTTCCGCTAATTCGTTGTTTAAGGAGGAAAGTTATTAAAAAATATCAATACAGTCGGACTAAAAGTATGAGATTCTTCGCTCAGCTCAGAATGGTAAATTTACAGTAATTTCAACACTGGTCAATTAATCCACCTGTCAGTTATTTTTTTGAGGCAGGATGCGGGTCAAAAGTTATGCTTAACCCTATCCTGTAAGCTCCCATTATAGGACTATCGTAGTCAATATCCCATCCTTTGTAGAAAAGATCATTCATTTTATATGTTATTGCAGGCGAGGTAAGATCTGCAAAGGGAGTTAAAATTATACCAGGAACTACTTCAAAATCGACACCAAGAAGGAAGGTCATACCTGTTATATAACCTTCATCTTTTCCATAAGTCTCGGATTTATTGTCATTAAAATAATTGGCACTCCATCTGTAAAACCCAAAACCAGCTCCAACCCAGGGATGGATTTTATTATTGCCCAGAGTATATTTTCCACCAAGCCTGAAACCGGTTGTCTGCATATCAAAGTGGACATTATCGGGTAATACTACAAATAACTGTGAAGAGTTGTTCAGAGCTCCCTCCGAAGTAGTCCATGCGGTCGTAATTTCCTGCCCTTTTGATCCAAGTGAAATATTATAATCATATGCATTCATATCAAAAAACAGGCTGAAATGATTTGATATCTTTCCCTGGATTATAACTCCGAAGCCATAGCTTTTAACCGGATTGCCCTCTCCCTTAAGGAATGAAGATGAACCCATATTAGAGAGCGCGGTTGCCGGCCATGTCCCTGTTGGCAGAACTCCGGAGAATCCTATAAGAAACCTGCTTCCTTTTTTCTCATGATCAGGGATTACTCCTTTTTCGTTTACAGCATTTTTCTGTGCAGAATTCGCAGGGGCAGTTTCAGATTTTGACGTTTCAGTGTTAAATGTGTCTTTAGTCCCGTTCTCATAAGTAATACCGTCAACATCAGATTTCACAACTATATATACCGGCCCATTCTGATTATCAAATTTCTTATATTTTATTTCCGATTGTCCTACTTCCATAATTTTCGTACGGATCTGCTCTAGCAATACAT
>CAVVGP010000072.1:0-11885 GCA_963747625.1 uncultured Bacteroidales bacterium
TATGTCATCACTAAACCATTCTCGTATTGCTGATGGTTCAGAAACCCAGGAATGATTCGATATGAATGACACCACCCCTTTGCCGCTCATCTCGGCGATCCGTCTTCGGCTAGCCGGAAAAAACGTGTGTACAGATCGTCGAGATTGAATTTCTTGATCCCCCACCCGCCTTTCGATACTGGTCGGTTCAATCCTTCCTTGTACGGATCGACAAGCCCCAGCTCTTCCTCCGGGCTCACCGGCAAAGGCATTTATGGCGGATTGCCGAGAACCACGATGATTTTCGACGATTGTTTCACCTTTTCAGCTTCCGCATGCTCCAGAGCGAGCTCGGGAAATGGTATCGGCTTGGATTGCTTGTGAGGCTCCCATCCCGTCAACGAGTTTGTCAGGAACACCGCTGCCCGCTCGTTGGAAGCGTTACTCAGGGGCGAGCCCAATCGTTGAAGGAGAAGTCCAAGCTGCAGGTGGGAAACGACGAATGGGGCGGGAAGTATCTCGAAACCGAAAACTTTCGTCATCGCGGCCTTCTTGATCTCCGCGGCGACCAGCGCCCCTCCGCCTTTGGCACTCAAGGTGGATGCAATGTGGGCAAGGACCTCGATCAAGTATGTTCCTGTCCCGCAGCAAGGATCGAGCACGAGCACGCTCGGATCCCTTATGTCTTAAGAACAACAAGCATATGCCACCTAAAACTAGTTGAAATAACAATTATCGCCTTACTGAAAATTTGTTTCACAATCGTTCATCTAATTTATTCACCCTTTTCCTTTCACAGTACTTCGATGAATTCTACAGTACTACACAAACTATACCGACTACACTTTCGCATGATTTAAAGGCTGACGTCCTCCATGCTCACTCTAGTCAGTGGGTCTTTGGAATCCTTCACGATTCTTTTCGGCAGCATGTCTTTGAGCTGCACAACAGCTTTCCTCGCAGTCTGACTTCGCGACTTCTTTGGTACAGGTCCCACACTAGTAAAATGAAATTTCGATTCAAGTTTTCAACGGCGAAAGCTGCGGGCCGGCAATCGGCAGCGGCGAAGCCGGTTTTTGCCGGGCTTCGACGCCGGGCTTGCGGTCCGGCCCCCGCTTGGGCGTAGTCGAAGGAGTTCCAAACATGAGTCCGGCCGCCCTCGACTTCAGCAATGTCAATTCCTTGTGGGCGAGCGTCTTTGCCAGACGCTAGTCCGCACGGGGGTGAGGCAGGCGGTCGTTTCTCCGGGATCGCGCTCGGCGCCGCTTGTTTTCGCGCTGGCGCGCCATCCGGAGATCGAGGCGATCGCCGTTCTCGACGAGCGTTCGGCCGCTTCTTCGCGCTCGGGCTTGCGCGGCAGCGGCTGGAGCCGGTCATGCTTCTTCCACGAGCGGAACCGCGGGCGCGAATTACCATCCGGCCGTTGTCGAGGCCAGGGAGAGCGTGCCATTGAGAGGCTGAAAAACTTTTTAATGCTGAATATGCTAATGTGCAGCCTCATTCAGGAGCCCAGGCAAATATGGCAGTTTTTATGACGGTTCTAAAACCAGGTGATACTTTTATGGGATTAAATCTTGCTCATGGCGGTCATCTTTCGCATGGATCACCTGTAAATTCTTCGGGTTTGTTTTATAAGCCAGTGGCCTACAGTGTCAGAGAGGAAGACAGGATTAGTCGATTATGATATGATGGAAAAAATCGCCCTTAAAGAAAAACCCAAAATGATAATAGGAGGGGCATCGGCTTATTCACGCGAATGGGATTATGAAAAAATGAGAAAAATTGCCGATATGATCGGCGCTATTCTTATGGTCGATATGGCACATCCGGCAGGTTTGATCGCCGCAGGACTTCTGGAGAATCCGTTAAAATATGCCCATATAGTGACTTCAACGACTCATAAGACACTTCGTGAGTCCCAGAGGAGGAATTATTCTGATGGGTAAGGATTTCGTAAATCCATGGGGTTTGACTACACCCAAAGGTGAAGTCAAAATGATGTCTTCTCTTCTGAACTCAGCTGTATTCCCTGGTATACAGGGTGGTCCGCTGGAGCATGTTATTGCTTCAAAAGCTGTTTCTTTCGGTGAAGCTCTCTCTCATGAGTTTTCTGAATATCAGAAAAGAGTCAAAAAGAATGCACTTGAAATGGCCAAAGCATTTATGGATAAAGGTTATAAGGTAATCTCAGGAGGAACTGATAATCATCTTATGTTGATTGATTTACGAACTAAATTCCCTGATCTTTCTGGTAAAAAGGTAGAAAACACGCTTGTTCTTTCTCACATTACTGTGAATAAAAATATGGTACCCTTCGACAGCCGTTCTCCGTTCCTTACTTCTGGCTTAAGGGTAGGAACACCTGCAGTTACTACCCGTGGACTCAGGGAAGAACATATGGGAGTCATAGTTGATATGATAGATGAGGTCATTTCCAATAT
Organism: uncultured Bacteroidales bacterium; assembly: GCA_963747625.1. Taxonomy (GTDB): domain Bacteria; phylum Bacteroidota; class Bacteroidia; order Bacteroidales; family VadinHA17; genus LD21. The sequence continues at coordinate 2,421 of CAVVGP010000072.1, forward strand.
TGAAAATCAGATAGTTATTGAAAAAGTTGGAGAGAAAGTGGTTAAAATGAGTGAAAGACTTTCCTCTTTTTTCTGCCTGATTCTGCAGCTATTTATTCTCAATAAGAGTAATGCTCGGATAACCCAGCGCTGCCAGCTCAGGATAATATTTATAAGTCTCTTCACGTGTATAGAATCCCGTGACGATTACGTGGTAATAATCATATTGTTTAACAATCTCAACCGGTAACTTGAGTTTGGAAGTAATCTTTCTCTGTGCCCGTAAGGCATCTGAATGACTGTGATACACTGCTACCTGCAGGGAAATTGTAGGTAAAGGATGAAACTGGGGAGAGACAATTTCTTTCTGAACGAGTTCAAGCCTTGGTTGCGGCTTTGCAAAGGAAGGAATTTCTATTCTCCTATTGACAGTTTCCGGTATCTAACTTCCGGTCGTGTAACTGCCGGTTCTTCCACAGGAAGTTTTACAACGGGCATTGACCATTTATTTTTAAATTCCATCTTGCCAATATAGGGCTCGTGTTTCTTCATCACCTGCAGAACGGTCTCATCAAGTTTGGGAACACCTGCTACACTAACTTTATAGAAGCCTTCATCATTTACAACATTTAATTTTTTATCAAGGCTTGTTGTGTCGACCTGTCTTAGAGCAATGGTGTTTGACAATATGCGGAAGGCTTCGATCAACATTTCAGGTGTACTGGCTATCACAGGATTTTCGGTGACATTTTCTGTAATTTTTGTTACAGTATGCTGTTTTTCTCTGATCACCCATTGTTGTTTTTTTGCTTTCAGGGATATTACCCAAAGCTCATTAACTCCATTTTTCTGTAAAATGGCTATATCTGCATCAACTTCTTTACGTTCTTTAATATCGTTTATACGTACTTTGTAGAAATTGTCCTCGACAATGATATCAACTTTCTCAGTAAAGAGTTTCTGAAGTTTACGTCGCATAGCTTCGGCATTTGATTTATTCCTGAATGCCCCAAGTTGTATAGCATAGCTGTCTTCAGTAATTGTTTCGAGTTCCTGGGTAACCTCGTGAACAATCATAAAAGTTGTATCTTTCTTAACAACAGATTTCTTCGGGGATTGGGTAACATTGGTTGTTGTATCGATATGCTTCATTTTAAGCAGGAAGTTAAGTCCGTCTACAATATCTCCGTCAATTCCTGCTTTAATATTAAAAGTTAAAGAGTCTGGTTCGGATGTCATCCGGAGTTTCTTTAACTGTCCTGAATCAATCCTCACAGTATAATTCCCTGGGGCCAGCCCAAGGTAGCTGAAGTAGCCATCATCTTCTGAAATGGTCTTTCCAGCAGGTTTTAGATTTGTTTTAAAGAAGCTGATTACGATTCTTCCGAGCCCTTTCTTTTCACCATCTTTATCTAGTACAACTTTGCCTGTAGCTTCCCCAACAACTGAAACTGGTATTTCAATAAGCTTCAATATATTAGGATCAACAGCCACATTTAATGTCGGTTTTTGCAGTTTCCACGAAACATTGCCAAAACTATTCGGATCGAGTTCAATAAAATATGTGGTATAAGGTTCGAGATTAAGAATCCTGATTGTGGTGTCGCGATCGCTTTTTTCAACGCGACCTCCGTTAATATGAAGATTCAGCCCATAAGCTTTAGGTTCACCCGGGTCTCTTTTCCCATTGGCATTAAGATCGAGGAAAGGTACAATGGTGATTCCTCCTTTGCCGACATTGTTTCGGTTATCAGTACCCAGATACCTTGTTTTTCTGTCGTTTATTATGCTTCCACTGGCGTATTGAATAAAAGTAGTCTTCTGATCAGACTGACTCACAGAAGCTCCGGTCTGAGCAAAAGAAAAATCGTACCGGAATCCCAATTCTGCCATTTTTATATTTGAGCTGAATATATTTTCGTATGAAAGATTTAAATAAGCATGTTTCAGGAGATGTTTTTCGGCTGCCAGTTTTGCAGAGATAATCCTGTTTTGTGTATATGAATATTGTGCCTGAGGCATTAAGATAAAATTGGCTGGAAGCCTGACGGCCAGTGAAAGATTACTATAGATATAGGGTTTGTTTTGATCAACGAAAAGAGCAGATGTAGTAAGGTTGGTGTTTACACCAAATATAGAACCTGAAAATAGCCATTCACCGGTTGTATACTTCGAAGAAGGAAGAACTACCTGGTACACTGAAACCCTTTGATAGGAAGAGAATTTTCCAAGTATCAAAGGTATTGACAGGACTGCTTTACGCTCCTCACAGTAGTTGTAATTTATCGCTTTCTGATTTTTATCATACCATGTATAGTACAGGTCCAACTGAAGATTTGAAGGCATCCGGTAAGTAAGAGTCCCCTTGGCTCTTACCCCATAGGTATATTCTCCATTAATCAAAAGGTTATTGGTTACTCTTAGAGAAGTGTTAATATAAGGCATTGCAGGATTTGATTTTATAGATGAGAGATACTCCATTCCTCCCCCGAGAGTTATGCTGCGGCTTACCCCATAGTTAATATTGGCCCGTGAATATCTGCTCCCCAGTGAATCCTCCACAAAACCCCCGCTCACGGTATATTCCATAGTATTTTTTGGAAGAAAATTAAAAGGTATGCTTATATTTTGTTCACGTGTCCGCTCTTCGCCCCATGGTCCGTAAAATTTAAGTTTGACAACTGAATTTCCATAAACAAGGGGAACCTGAAAAGTGAAAAATCCTGAGGCATCAGCTTTTACATAATCAACTAAAACATTATTTACATAAAGTTCCACGATCCATCCCGGTTCGGTTTTATCGCTGAGCGTATAAGAGCCGAACGACCTTCTGTAAGTTGTAGGAGTATTAGTTATCTGAATTCCTACAACCGGGTCGTAAATTGAAGCAATAGCATTTGTAGCAATTTTTCCAACCATTACCTGCCTCACCGCTTTAAAATCGTTATTCACATATCGCCACTGGTAATACTGCTGTTTTTCTGAAAATGGACCACTGCTATTATAATATATATTTGCATTTGTCTCGCCTCCTGCGATAATTGAACCAAGATCAAGATTAAGGCTTGTTGAGGATCTCCCGTTTACTTCTTCTGACGCTATTACCGACCAGTCTGCCATCCCAAACTTAAATAACGGATGACTTAATCCAATAGTAGTATCTGCTATAACGTTACCTTTGAGCCTTGTCAGATTTTTCCTCATCTCTTCCTGACGCATCTCCCTTATTAAAGGCAGCTCAAGTTTACTCTTAATTGTTACAGAGAGACTTCTGAAGTTGAAAATGCATTCAATGCCAAATACTTTACCGAAGTAAGAAGCTTTTAGAAAAAGGTTCGATTCTGTACGGATCAGGTCGCCGGGTTCAAGATTATAGATCATATCCTGATAACGGATCTGATTTTGTTTTTGTGAAATAACATACGTCGCTTCCTGACTGATAAAAAAACCTGATACTGATTCCAATCCAGGGGAAGGAGTATTTCTGATCTTCAGGAAATCAAACAGATCGGTTACAGGAAGAAAAAGCTCCTGTCCTTTGATTACAGCATTAATCTCACTTCCTCCGATGAGAGGTATATCCATAAAAATTGAGATCTCATCGTATTCAGGTGCTTTCTGTGCGGAAGTTTGAACAAATGGAAAAAGAAGGATAAAAAGACTGATAATGATATAAACAAAAATAACAGACAGTCTGGCATTTACAGGACTTGATGATCCCGGGTTTGAATTTGCTTTTCTGACTGCCATTATTCCTCTTCAAAATTAATTTTCAGGATTTCATTCCTGAATAAATGTCACATTAAAGAAGCCACTATAACTTCCGGGTGGATTGGAAACCAGATTGCCAACCGTAAGTGTTCCTCCAATATTTAATGTGGTATATGCCGGTGGTATTGTCGTAATCACAAATGGTGAAGTCGGATTGGAAGCTCCTATTTGAAGGGTCATAGATCCTCCGTTGCTTCCGGGTAAGGAGACATTGGCTCCGTTTAAAATTGAAATAAGGGTGCCGCGATTGGCTACTAACCTGTAAGTGGCAGCATTAAATGAATAACCAAGGTTAAAAAGTATTACAGTACCGGTAGCTGAGCGTGACCCCAGTGGACTAATAACTACCGTTCCCCCGGTAATGCCCGTGGTAAATGCACCGAAAGCAAGATTTTGTGTAACAGTTACAACCACTGGACGGGGAGGAGGCTCCTGCGCTATTATTACCTGAGATAAAAAAAGCAACAAAATAACCTGCAATGCCATTATTAAAGTCCCTGGCCGGAATAAAAATATATTTTTGACCAATCTCATCGATTTTGTATAATTATCTTTTTTGAACTCATCTTTGTACCTGTAACATAACTTACAATATAAATCCCCTCTTTTACATTAATGTTGAATTCATGATAACCTGTTTCATAAATATTGCTGGTAAATACAGTCTGTCCCAGCAGGTTATAAATCTTCAGATTACCTTCCTGACCTTCAATGTAATTTATTTCTGCTTTCAGTTTTCCATTGGAAGAATAAACGCTGAAAAGATCATGATTGACTGTATTATCATTTATTCCAGTCTTTATGGTCGCAATGTTGAGAAAAAACCTTTTATCATATTCTCCTTCATCAAGTGAAATACTATAAGTCTTATCGGGAAGTAAGTCCTGGTTAATACCGGCAACAATATCGGAAAGGTAAATTCTCATTCCGGCAAGAGTTTCATCTATATCCCTGATCTTAAAAATTACATTACCTGGCCTGTTAAGTTTCAGGCCAAGCGGAACTTGCATTGAATCAGCAATCAGAGGTAATGCCCTTATTGAAAATTTAATGCTGTCAGCGTTAAGTACATAAAGGTTGGCAACTGACAGGTCGGTATTTAACAATTTGAATGCATCCAGTTGGCTATTAAAATCCGGAGTTGCCATTTCATCAAAATAAATAACGGAAGGATCAACAGAGGCTGAGTCATCTGAAAAACCTGCTGTAAGTCTAAGAAGCTGCAATGGTACTGAATAAGTATCGAGCGATTTGGAGAAAGGTTGAGTAAGATCGGTTATTCTTACATTGTTATTCAAAGCAAGCGTGCCAGTTACAGGGAAAGTGCCGTTTGATACATGAATAAAAAATCCCTGCATGGAAGGAATAATATTGTTAACTACTCCATCACTTGAAATACCATTTATATATGTACTGTATGTCCCGCCATATTGATCCGTTGTACTTGCTTTAAAATAATATAACGCATTATCAATGTTGGTTTTTGTCCAGCCTGTTGCAGAATTCCAGTCTATAGGAGAAGGGTAAGGATTCCCGATAAGGTTAAACCCTTGTGTGTACGTATTATTGTGATTATAAAGAGTTACAGACAGGTTTCCGTTGTTTACAACTCCCGTTATATCGACAGTATTTGGACTATTGACCGCACCAAAATTGACTGCATAACCCTGCAATGGGATAAGCGGATTTGTTACTGGCGAGTCATAGCTTAGCCAACCTGATGTGGTTAAGCTTTCATCATATTTATAGAAGGTAAATGGGCCAAGGGTAATATCGTCTGCAAATTCATTAACAGTAGCTGACTGGAACGGGGAACTGAAATATTTATATCCGAATCCTGAGGGCAGATAACGTTGCATGGTAACATTTCCAGTTATATCCCCGGCTCCTGAGCCATTAACAAGAGAAGTCTGGGCTGCTGTTGATAATAAAGTCAAATTTCCATTGGAAGAGAGATTTCCACTTTGCACTTCAACAATTCCGGAAATATTCAATGGTCCTTGTAAAGTAACTCCGGCAGGGTTATTAATATTCAAAGAGTTAATAGTATTTCCGGCAAAAACATTGGCTCCTATTACCTGGGCAGCAGATCCGTTCATAGTTACTGTGGCGGAAGTGGCAGTAAATATCCCGTTATTGGTAATGGAACCTGAAATCTGTATTGTATTGCCTGAAATTGTAAGAGAGGAGCCATTATCTATGACTAAATTATTGACTATGCCAATTGCTCCGCCACTGAGAACAGGTTCGTTTGGAACATTAGGTATTTCAACTGACATGGATTGGTCTGGTATATATCCGCATGACCAGTTTCCTGTCACATTCCAGTCGGTACTGACCGATCCCGTCCAAACAAGGTTGGAACTAATAGTAATCAGACTTGTGGCAGAAACTATTCCACAACCTCCTGACGCAGCTATGGTATTTGTTACAGTATACGTTCCCGGGGTACTTGCAGTAATGTTAACCTGCCCTGTTGCAGTACTTACAAAAACCAAACCGGTTGTAGATGAAAAAGTGCCTGCAACTCCACCACCACTAAACGTAGGTAATGGATTAGCAGCATTTGGACAATAAGGAGTACCTGTATAACTAAAAGTCGCAACGGGCAATGGATTGACGGTAATGAGCACAGTTCTTGCCGGACTTGTACCACATGAATTCGTGGCAGTAACACCTAATGTTCCGCTGGTAGCTGTTGAACCGAAATTTATTGTTACGGAGTTTCCAGACCCAACAATAGTCGCGCCCGTTCCGCTGTAAGACCATGCATAGGTATTTCCCGGAACATTTGGAACCGTATAAACATTCCCGTTTGAATTCTGACATACTACTGTCGGAGCGGAAGTGAAATTTGAAGGCATAGATGCAACAACCGGAAATGAAATAACTACATCATCAGATGATGTACAAGAAACATTAGTAATTGTCCATCTTAAAGTATATGTAACTCCAAGTACACCGGTAAATACAGTATTATATTGAGTACTATTTACAAATGTTCCGCCATTTCCACTGACAACTGTCCAGAGTCCTGCATATGGAGCAGGGTTGTTTCCTGCAAGAGTTGTACCTGAAAATCCACATAGTGACTGATCGGTCCCTGCATTAGCAGTAGTCGGCAAAGAGTAAACGTTTACGCTAGTAGCGTCGACTACCCCTGTAAGTGTACTATTATCATATTCAAATCCTGTAAGCTGATAAACACCTTGTTGTGGAGTTGGAAGAGTATAAGGCAGAGCTGATACAACCACTTGTGGCTGAGCTACGCCATTAAGTGTATAATTAAGGGTATAGTTCAAAGTAATGGGACTGAATGAAGTAAAACTTAAAGGAATGCCTGCTGATCCGCAGACAGGACCTACAGGAGCAAAGGAAGCCCTGGGAGTAATAGTTGTAATACTTGCTGTAGTATAGTTGTTAGGTACAGAGGAAATATTCACATTATTAGTAGTTGCTACATCACCTGTATTGTTATCTCCGCTTGTTGTTGATGGCAATCCATTCCAGGAACCGGCATCATATTCAGCAACTCTCATATCAGACAGACCGTTCATTGTCATTGAAGGAGTAAGATCACTTGATGGATCCCATCCAATATCAGCTTTGGCTGTTGTGGCAGTTGAGGTGCTTACACTCCAGTACTCTTTCGTATTTGCGGCCTGCAAAGGCGGTGTTAAAGAAGCATATGTCAAATTTGGAGTAAAAAATTCAACCGTCCAGAATAGTGAACTGCCCGCAGTTGAGGTAAGTGTAAAGTTGTGACCTTTTGTTGTTCCTTTTCCTATTGGAAAAAGAAAATTATCCCCATTTATTATTTGCTTAATAAGAGGACCGTTAATAAATGAAGTTGCACTGCCTCCGGTAGGAACAACAGCAGTGGAAGATGTATTATCCAATGTCAGACTACTAGTTGAAGAAGTAGTTATTGTCCCGTTTGTAAGCAATAAATTATTATTTACCTCCACCTGACCATTTGTACCTATTATTAATCCGGCAGGATTATTGATTTCAAGATTATTGAACTTGTTAGAGCCTGAGAAATCACCGGAGGATCCACCAATATTCTGAACTGATGAACCTGCAAATGACACAGTCGCAGCAGGAGAATTCCCGGAACCGCTGATGAATGCCCCGGTATTATATCGCTCCATGGTACCAAGGATAAAAAGCCTAGAGTTATTAACGCTGTTATCGAGGGTTGGCCCATTTATAATCAAATGATTGCAGACAGTCAGATCCTTGTTTGGAAGAATCCTTGTTCCTGTTCCTGTAAAAGAAATATTTGGAAGGCTGTTATATAGAGTGGCAATTATAGTATAAGTACCTGTACCTCCATACTCAATTGTGCCATTACCAGAGCAGTCCAGAAAGGCTGTATAAGTGCCTCCGGGAAGATTACCGTTTTCCAGGTAAATTGTACCATTGCCATCGACAACTCCGAGATTATGCCCGTAAGTAGGTGAAATTACTCTTAATGTCCCGTTAATTGTGGTTTTATAAGCAAAAACATTATTTATGTCGGTGGTGACTATATTGTTAATAATAATATTGCTGCCGACAGGGCCTCCAACCGGACATGGAGGAGATGCTCCGACGGGAGTCCAGATTGTCTGATCAGACCAGTTACCGTCCTGATTAGACTGATATGTAGGAACTTCAGCCGGTATTGCAGCATTACCACCTGCAGTATAATCTCCGCTAAGATTATTGCTACCTGTGAATTTAAAAATTGCCTGATGTGTTGTTTCATTTACATTATCCGTAGAAGGACCCACCGGGGCTTTGTACCAGTAGTTACCCGGAAGTTCAAGCCATGCAGCAACATAGCTGCTCTCTGTCCCATAAACATCACCAGGTACATATTGACATACTATATGTGCATTCAAGCCTGAGATTCCTGAACTTCCAATTTGCCAGTAATATCTCAGAACATTTGATGGATCAGTTACGCTGGGCTGATAATTATTGACTGGACTGACGCTAATATAACCAACTGTTGAACTGGCTGTTATAGTATCGTATACAGGTGTGTATTTTCCACCTACTCCTACAGGGAATATAAATGTCTGCGGAGCTGCTGTAAAGTATTTTCTTACCCCCAGACTGCTGGTAACTCCGTCCGATTTAATCATTTTTGTAAGACTGAAAGGAGCTCCTCCGATAGAACTATTCTGGCTCAAAGTCATCTGGTTCTTATTTATATCTAAAATGCCCAGTGTCAGTACAAGATCATTCTGAAGAACAATATCATTGTCTAACATGGCTCCCGAAGCATTATTCAATGTAAGGCGCCCAAAAGCTCCGGAACCTGATATTTGCTGAACCGATACACCGGAAAGGCTTACTCCTCCAGTGGTATTATCATCAGTGTATGAACCATTATTTGTCACATTTCCCAGTACTGTCACTTTTTTGTTGCCAAGAACGAGGTTACCGTCTGAGATTGTAAGATTATCGTTAACTGTAAAATTGTTGTTGACCGTCAGTGAATTTACCGGCGAGATATTCAGGTCATAAAAATTAGTTACTGATGCACCTGTGACAGACTGTGCTGTTCCACTAAAAGTCGTAAGATTAGTTCCGTAACTATAAGTACCATTGTTATTCATGTCACCATTTATGGTTACATTTATATTTGCAGAAGCAAAAATGCTGTTTGCATTACTTAAAGTTAATGAGCAGCAATAAAATTTAACGAAGAAGATGCATAAC
>CAVVGP010000073.1:0-11606 GCA_963747625.1 uncultured Bacteroidales bacterium
GCCATTATCACTTCATCCATTTGTCGGCCGACGTCTACTCCATCGACACGCTGCCGTTTGCGCCGCGGTTGCTCGACGGCGTGATTGTGTCGGTTGTTCGCATTGGAATCTCGATCGTGGCCACGCTCTATCCGTCGTCTTCGGCCGCGCGCGTGCTCCCGGCCGAGGCGTTGCGGTACGAATAAGTCATTTATAATCAGTTGATAATTGACAATGTGACACAAAATGTGCCACATTACTTACATGCAAAGCATAACATTGCGTCAGCTTCGGGATACGAAACAAGTGAAGACCTACGCGCCGGTGTGCACATTGAAGTCCGCGAGCGAAACGAAGTCATTGCGGATCTGGTGCCGAGAACGCCGCCGAGGCCGCCCGTGGAGTGGCCCGACTTTGTTTTTCCGGGACCAAACTCTTCGCCGTTTCGTTGGTAAAAGTGAGTAGCTCATCGCCGACCTTGATATCTTCGATATTTTTTACCGAGTGATCGGCCATGGTTATCTTGGTGCCGCCCAGGGAAGAAAACGCCCGTTTCGCGCCCTCGGAACCGATGTTGGGCGCCGGATTGGAAATATAGGAAGTCAATTCGCCGCTCTCGACGGCATTGCCATACAATCCTCCCAAAGGATCAACGCTTTCCGGATAAATCGCGTAATAAGATTCGTCGACCAGATTGAGATTGACCGCGGCGGCCACCGGTTTTCCGTGCTGATCGGAAACTTTGACGTTAAGTTTAACCTTGCCGCCGGGCTGATACTTATCCTGATCCGGCGTCACTTCGACTTTCAATTGCCGGTCGGTTTTCTTAAAGGGAACGTAAAGCCCTGAGGACATTCCCGACCAATAATCCGCCGACCCGGGCCGATCCTAAGTCTCGCCGTCGAAATAAACCCCCATCACGTAAACGCCGGGAAGAAACGCTGTTCAAAATTAAAATCATATTCGGCGCTGCCGCTGATCTGATAATCGACCAAACCGTTGGCCAGCCGATAATAAAGGAATTGGCCGGCGCCATCCGGCAAAACCTGGTCCTTGTTGTAATACTGGATCGCCACGTGATCGCCGATGGAAAAGGCCGTCTGCTTTGGATCTTTGAAAGCCAGATTATAATAGTTGCCTTGATTATCAAAGCTATACTGGCTGTAATAAGATTCGGTACTTTTCACGCAAATCTTGGCCGTTGCTATTCTTGATGGTGACATCAACCACGTAACTATGCTGCGGCTGAGCCGGAAAGATATGTCCGCCGGTACCGCCGCCACTGATTATCACCTTTTTATGTCTTTGCTGGCTCATATATCTTTTCACCTTCATCAGAAATTTCTTCTTCGGGCAATTCCTCATTTTTAATTCTTGCATTCACTACCCGGCTTACACTAAGTATTGCTCCTATTGAAAAACTCATTACAAGCACAGAGGTTCTTCCCCAGCTGACCATTGGCAGTGTCTGACCAGTCACCGGGAAAAGTCCTACAGCGACCATCATATTGATCATTGCCTGTATTACGATCATAACGATCAGTCCCAGAACCAAGAAAGCCGGAAATGCCGTTTCACACTTTTTCGCAATAGTGATACCTCTGAATAACAGTATCATATACGCCAGAATAAGAGGAATTGCTCCGAATAGTAATCCATATTCTTCTATAATTATTGCAAATATGAAATCGGAATTAGACTGAGGCAGCATATTCCTTTGTGTGCTTTTCCCCGGAGCTTTTCCGAATAACCCTCCGGTTGAGATAGCTATTTTCGCCTGGTTTGACTGATAATCCTTGTCTTCATTCCCTTTGCCTGAGATAAATTGTTCGATCCTGTTTTTCCAGACCTGAACCCTGTTATCCTTCTTAACTACTGTAAGCACCATAGCAAAAAGCAGAACTGCCACAACACCTATGCCTATATAGGCAAGTATAAATTTTAAGGGAACCCTTCCGATGAATAATATTATCATGCTCATCCCAAAGATCATAAGTGCCGTAGAAAGGTTTTCAGGCATGATAAGTCCGCATACTACCCCGATTGGGAAAATAAAGTACTTTGTGACAAGCATGAAATTTTTAAGTTCCTTCTGGTATTTAGCCAGAGATCTTGCCAGGTACAAAACCAAAGCCACTTTAGCAACATCAGATGTCTGAAGCCGGAATCCTGTTCCAGGAATAGTAATCGATCGCATTGCTTCATTAACTCTTGATCCAAAAGCGAAAGTCAGCACGAGCAAGCCTACCGAACCAAGAAGGATCAATCCTGCCATGGAAAAGTAGATTCTGTACGGAAGGTAATGAACAACTACAATTATGACAAGGCTCAATGCAAGCATAAATAACTGGCTCTTAAGAAAGTATGTTGTATTGCCACCATATTTCATAAAGGCCACGCCCACAGAAGAACTGTAAACAGCCAGAAGTGAATAGACCATAAACAGAGCCACCAGGCCCCATATTGCCCTGTCACCTTTGAATGTTTTTGTAAGCCAGCCTTGTTGCATTAATACAAGTATTAAAGATTTCTTACAGCCTGTTTAAACTGACGCCCTCTGTCTTCGTAATTCTTAAAAAGATCAAAACTTGCACAGGCGGGTGATAAAAGAACCGTTTCTCCTTTTTTTGCCAGGTAATAAGATGATCTAACAGCCTCCTCCATTGAAGTTGTCTCTACTATAGTAGACACCTTATCCTTGAAAGCCTCGATTATTTTTTTGTTATCCTTCCCGAGGCAAACAATAGCTTTGACCTTCTTTTTGACTACCGGGAACAATTCCGAATAATCATTCCCTTTATCAACTCCTCCGACAATCCAGATAATATTGTTTTCCATACATTCAATAGCATACCATGTAGAGTTGACATTCGTAGCTTTCGAATCGTTTATGAAATTGATGCCGCACACTGTAATTACAGGTTCAAGGCGGTGTTCAACTCCCTGAAAATCAGCCAGACTTTCTCTTATTACATCCTTGCGGATATTAAGAATTTTACCTGCAATGGCTGCTGCCATCGAGTTATAGGTGTTATGACGGCCTTTTAGCGCAAATTCATGAATAGTCATAAGGTTGATTTTATTTTGGTAATCAATTATCAAATCGTTGTTTTCAATATAGGCGGTCATGCCTTCCTTTATTTCATCAGAAAAAGGCAACATTGTCATACCATATTCTTTTTTGGATAATTCAGTCTTTATAATCGGATCTCCTTCCCAGTATATAAGGAAATCAGTTTTCTTCTGGTTTTGTGTCACCCTGAATTTGGAATCAATATAATTCTGAAGTTTGTAATCGTACCTGTCGAGATGGTCAGGTGTGATATTCATCAATATGGCTATATCAGCTTTGAATTCGTACATTCCGTCAAGCTGGAAACTGCTAAGTTCGATCACATAGTAATCGTACGAACCTTCTGCGACAGCCATGGCAAAACTATTACCGACATTCCCCGTCATTGCAGCATTCTTACCGGCTTTTTTAAGAATATGATATATGAGGTTAGTTACAGTCGTTTTCCCGTTGCTTCCTGTAATACAGATCTTTACTCCTTTAGCATACCTTCCGGCGAATTCTATTTCTGAAATAACATGAATGCCTTTTCCCCTGATTAGCTTTATTACAGGAGCACTCTCAGGAATGCCAGGGCTTTTTATTATTTCATCTGCCGAAAGTATTTCAGATTCGGTGTGATTACCTTCCTCCCATCTGATCCCTTTTTTATCAAGAATTCCCCGATAGTTTTCTTTTATCTGACCTTTATCAGAAACGAATACGTCGAATCCATGTTTTTGTGCGAGTACCGCTGAGCCCACACCACTTTCACCTGCTCCAAGAACTATAATCTTCTTAGCCATATTTATCTTATCTTAAGCGTCACAATACTTATTACTGCCAATATTATTGCCACAATCCAGAACCGGGTCACAATCTTAGGTTCGGGAAATCCTTTTTTCTGATAGTGATGATGAAGAGGAGCCATCAGGAATATTCTTCTTCCGGCACCATATTTTCTTTTTGTCCGTTTAAACCAGCTTACCTGAAGTACTACAGACAGATTCTCAACAAGGAAAATCCCGCACAGGATTGGAATTAAAAGCTCCTTCCTGATAATAAATGCAAATACTGCAATGATCCCGCCCAGAGCAAGGCTGCCCGTATCTCCCATGAAGACCTGTGCCGGGAAAGAGTTGTACCAGAGGAATCCTATTGTGGCTCCGATAAATGCGCTGGCATAAACAACAAGTTCTTCAGTACCCGGTATATACATAATCTGAAGATACTTTGCATAAATAATATTACTGGAAACATATGCAAGGATTGCAAGCGATGTACCGATTATAGCTGAAGTGCCGGTTGCTAGACCATCAAGTCCGTCAGTCAGGTTGGCACCATTTGAAACAGAAGTAACTATAAATATTACTATTATCACGAAAACCATCCAGGTGAATGGTCTCCTGTGTTCTTCGTTTATAAATGATACCAGCCAGGCATAATCGAACTCATGATTTTTTATAAAAGGAATAGTGGTTTTTGTTGATTTTTTTTCCAATGTTATAATCCCTTTAGCCGGTATCTGACCTGAAGTTCCTATCATCTCATTTTTTTCTCTTGAAGTAAGTTTTGCAACATCTACTTTTTCGGCAATTCTGACTTCACTGCTAAAAAAAAGTGTCAACCCTACAATTATACCCAGGACGATCTGACCTGCAATCTTGAATTTACCGGCAAGCCCTTCCTTGTTCTTTTTAAAAATTTTAATATAGTCATCAAGGAAACCGATAAGGCCAAGCCAGATTGTTGTTATAAGCATCAGTATGATGTAAACATTCCCGATTTTTGCAAACAGCAGGGTTGGAATAATTATTGATGCAAGAATTATAATTCCACCCATCGAAGGGGTCCCCTGTTTTTTGTACTGACCTTCGAGCCCCAGATCACGCACCACTTCTCCAACCTGCTTTCTCTGAAGATAAAGTATGATCCTTTTACCAATAAGAAGTGAAATGATAAGTGAAGTTATGACAGCTGCTGCCGAGCGGAATGAGATAAACGTAAATAACCTTGCCCCGGGGAAATCAAGTGATTCAAGATAATTAAATAAATAGTAAAGCATTTCCCTTATGTTTTATTTAAGTAAGAATGCATTCTTTAATTCTTCCCTGTCGTCAAAATGGTTTTTAACTCCCATGACATCCTGGTAAGTTTCGTGACCTTTACCTGCAATAAGTATAACATCACCACTGTTTGCCATCATTATTGCCGTTTTAATTGCCTGACGCCGGTCAGCTATTCTGAGAACTTTCTTTTTCTGATCAGGAGTTATTCCTGCCTCCATCTCATCAAGGATTTTCTCCGGATCTTCGGTTCTGGGATTATCAGAAGTAAGGATGACCTTTGTGCTTCCTTCAGCGCATATTGCAGCCATCTTCGGACGTTTTGTCCTGTCACGGTCACCTCCTGCACCAACTACTGTAATAAGCTGGACGCTGCCTTCACGGATTTTATTAATAGTATCTATCACATTTAAAAGAGCATCGGGAGTATGAGCATAATCTACAATACCCGAAATACCGTCCGTCGATTTAATGACTTCAAGTCTTCCCGAAACAGAACGAAGATCACTTAGAACAGTCAATATCTCTTTCCCGGAAGCACCAAGAAGTTCCGATGCAGCATAGACAGCCAGAAGGTTTGAGGCATTAAAATCGCCAATAAATCTTGTCCAGACCTCTTCTCCCTGGATTTTTAAGCCCATTCCTTCGAAACTCTGTTCAATAATATTGCATCTGTAATCGGCCATTCCTCTTACAGAGAAAGTGTAATGACGAGCCTGGCAATTCTGCAACATTACTCTGCCATTCCGGTCATCGATATTTACCAGAGCAAAAGAATCGGGTGTCAATGAATCGAAGAAGCTTTTTTTTGCAGACAGGTAATTATCAAACGTTTTATGATAATCGAGGTGATCGTGAGTAAGGTTTGTGAAAATACCGCCTGCAAATTTTAATCCTGCAATCCTTTTCTGATCAGCAGAGTGAGAACTTACTTCCATAAATGCATAATCACATCCTTCCTCGGCCATCCTGTATAACATTAAGTTGAGCTGAACAGGATCAGGAGTAGTATGTGTGGCTCCATATTCCTTTTCATTAATGTAATTGCAGACAGTCGAAAACAATCCGCATTTATAACCAAGCCTGGTAAACATCCTGTACAGAAGTGTGGCAATTGTTGTTTTTCCATTAGTTCCTGTGACTCCGACCAGCTTGAGCAATGTGGAAGGATTCCCGTAGTAGTTAGATGCCGTCAGTCCCAGTGCTTTTGCAGAATCGGTTGTTTTTATCCAGCATACACTTTTATCGGGGTTAGAAGGGAGTACTTCACAAATAATTGCCACGGCACCTGAAGCTATTGCAGAATCAATAAAATCGTGACCGTTGCTTTTGGTTCCTTTTACGGCAACAAACAAGGCATCTTTTTTTACCTGTCGTGAATCGAATTCAATACCGGATATTGTCTTGTCTTTTGTTCCTGTTATAGAAACAATTTCTATTTCGTTTAATAATTTCTCAAGCTTTATCATTTCACATATTCATTTCGAGAGAAACGACTGTTCCCTCATTATATCTTGCACCATGTTCAGGAGATTGCCTGAGCACTTTCCCTTTTCCGCTGTATACTACTTTTATCCCTTTGTTCTCAAGGAGATAGATCGCATCGCGCAAACTCATTCCGCGAACATCAGGAACAAGACCTGGCTGAACTTTTATACCTGCCAGACTGACGGTATCCCCGTTTTCACGGGTTGATACCCAGTCGTCATCAGCTGTACGTCTGTAGTTCACATCAATGTTTTTCAGTACTTCGTTAATATCGGCCCGGTAGCCATTTCCGGCATCAGGTGCTGAGGGTTTTATATCCTCTTTTTTATCAGGTCTGTAATCTTTAAAAAATCTTGTTGCATAAACCTTATCAGAAATGTCCTTGAATACTGTCCCGGCAACCAGGTTTCCGAAATAAACCCCGTTCGAAGGAGAATTAACTACAACAATACATGAGTAAAGAGGATTTTCGGCAGGGAAATAGCCTACAAAAGAGGCCTGATAGGATATCCTGTCTTCTGTTTTATAGCCATATTTATTTTTCGCTATCTGTGCGGTGCCTGTTTTCCCGGCAATTTTATAGTTGGGGTTTTTAAGGTTAGTTGCCGTCCCTTGTTCAACCACACCTTCCATCATTTTTTTGGCTTTTCGTATTGTTGAACGCGATGCAATAGAATTGATTATGACTTCAGGTTCATAGCTCTTTATTACACGTCCGTTTCTCATTATGGCAGTCACAAACAGTGGGCGCATCATTTTACCGTTATTCGCCACAGCATTATAGAATGTGAGTATTTGCAAAGGGGTAAGCTGCACTTCATAGCCATGTGACATCATCGGCAGGGTAACTCCTGACCATAATTTATCACCCGGATATCTTATCAGCGGTTCCCCTTCTCCTTTTATCTGCAGACCGATGGGTTTATTCAGCCTCATGGCATAGAGCCGGTTTACAAAATCCTTGGGCTTGTCTTTATAGTGTTCATAAATAAGTTTTGATGTTCCGACATTTGATGATTCCTCAAATACCTGTTTAACCGTTATAATGCCGTGTGCTTTTGTATCCTTGATTACCTTGTCATAGAATTTCACACTTCCGTTGCCTGTATCAACCAGGTCGCTGGTGTCAATAACCCCGTCTTCAATTGCAGCCATAAGGGATGGGAGCTTGAAGGTTGAACCGGGTTCAGTGCTTTCGCCTATAGCATAATTATATACCTCATGATAATCGCCATCGCTTTGAAGTCCCAGATTTACAATCGCTTTAACCTTCCCTGTTGAAACCTCCATTAATACTGCACAACCATGATCGGCATTATTTTTCCTGAGTTGATTCAACAGTGCAGTAGAAGCAACATCCTGAAGATCGAGATCCAGGGTGGTTACCACGTCATTACCATCGCTCGATTCTATACTGTTTGGTCCATCGACTGTTATCCAGTCTCCTCCTGTAAGGCGTTGTTTTACTGCAACACCGTTTCTTCCGGCCAGATCTTTATCAAAGGAGCCTTCAACACCAACTACATTTCCTTCGCTGCTTTCGCTGAGGTAACCTATTGTCCGTTTTGCAAGATCCCCGCCCGGAAGTATCCTCTTATTTTCTGCCTGGGCTACCATTCCTCCTTTATACTGGCCTTCCCTGAATATCGGAAGTTCTTTAAGTTTCCTTAGTGTTTCATAGCTGACTTTTCGCTGAATGAGGAAATAACGATCACCTTTCTTTCGGGCATCTGATATTGCTGCCTTCCAGCCGGCTGCTGACTTATCTCCTAAAATCTGAGCAAGGCCTGCAGATAATCCGTTAATTCCGTTCGACCATGTGGCAGGCGACATCCCGCTGCTTCGGGTATCCATATAGATAGTATAAAATGGTACTGAGCTTGCCAGCAGCTTCCCGTCACTGGTAAGTATGTCACCCCTGTTAGCTGGCACTTCACCTGTCTTAAAGACATATTTCTCACTCATATCAGCCCATTTATTGTGCTGAACATATTGCAGAATAAGGATACGCACCAGCAAGGCGACAGCCAGTAAGCCAATGGCAAAATATACCAGAGCTCCACGCCACACTATTTCATCCCTTGCTGCCATCTTCTCTATTTCTTATTGACCAGTAACTTATAGGGAGGAGTTTTCAGTTCCTCAAGATTCAAACCTTTTTCTTTGACCATATTGTATACTTCCGACTGCTTGCTGATATACATAAGATCGGCTGAAACCGACAGCGATTCAGCTCTCAGATCCTTAACCTCCTTCTGAAGCTTCGTTGTTTCCCTGGTAATTTTTTCAGCATGAAACCTGTTCCCTATGTAGACTGCAGTCAGAAAAGTAATGAGGGAAATATAACCAAGGTTTTTAAGTATGATCTTTTCGGAAACCATACTGCCGCTAAGCAGTTCCCTGATAAAACTTCCGGTTTTTATCTGCTTTTGGTCAGGTCCCTTATTATTATTATCATTATTCTCTTCCATCTTTTCAGATCTTTTCAGCTATCCTCAGCCTTGCGCTTCTGGCCCTTTTATTTACTGTGATCTCTTCTTCGTCAGGCGTCGTTCCTTTCCTGTTAATAATTCTGAAAGGAGTTTCTGTATTTCCATAAAAATCTTTTTTTTCTTCTCCTTCAAAATTGCCTGTCTTCATAAAATTCTTTACCACCCTGTCTTCCAGAGAATGGTAGCTGATGATAACAAGTCTTCCTCCTGTTTTCAGAACTGAGAGAGCCTGTTCGAGCATCTCCTGCAGGTAATCAATTTCATGATTGACAGCGATCCTCAATGCCTGAAATAGTTTTGCATAGAATTTATGTTCCTGATGATAAGGTGCCAGTTTACCGACAGCATTAATAATATCATCAACTGTTTCAATTGGTTTTGTGATTCTTGCAGCTGCAATATCCCTGGCTATCCTTCGTGAATTTGTCAGCTCTCCGTACCTGTAAAAAATATCAGCAAGAGAAGATTCATCCATTGTCTTCAGCAGATGGGAAGCAGTAACAGTGCTGTTTTTATTCATCCTCATATCAAGAGGAGCATCCTGCCTGAAAGTAAATCCTCTTTCAGGTTCATCGAACTGGTGAAAGGAGACTCCCAGGTCAGCGATAAGGCCGTCTATGGAACTGATATTATTAAAAAGCAGATTGTTCTTCAGGAACCTGAAATTCTGATTGAGAAAGATTAACCTTTCATCGGATGGTATATTTATCCCGGCATCATCATCCTGGTCAAATGCAATCAGTTTACCTCTTTCAAGACGCCTAAGAATTTCCATTGAATGTCCTCCTCCTCCGAATGTTACGTCAACATAAATCCCGTCAGGCTGCAGGTTCAGCCCATCAATACTCTCTTTGAGCAGTGCGGGAATATGATAAACCATTATACGTCAGGCTCATTAAAATTTTCTCCAAGCAGTTTCTCCGTCAGGTTGGCAAAATCGTCAGCAGGCATATCGATCTTAGCATAATTATCAGCAGCCCATAATTCGATCCTTCCATCCTGTCCGGCAAGAACGACATCCCGGTCGGCACCGATCAGGTCCAATAATTTTTTAGGGATGAGCATTCGATTGTTGTTATCAAGCGAGAGTTCTGCTGTTCCTTTAAAAAAATTCCTGAGAAACATATTTTGCTCCCGGTTGTAAGGATTTAGTCTTTTCCTAATCTTCTCTAGTTGCCTTGTCCAGTCTTCTTTAGCATACAGTACCAGGCAGTTTTCAAAAATATCTTTTCTCACCACAAAATGGTCCTGTGCATCAGAAGGCATCTGCTTCTTAAATGCCATCGGAAGAATTATCCTACCTTTGACATCCACTTTGCACGTGTAATCACCAATGAATGTGGCCATCCTCGCTTTTATCAATTAAAGGGCCAAATTAAGAAAAAATATCCACTTTCCTCCACTTTACCCCACTTTTTTTCTTTTTTTGTTAATAACTTTTTGAAGCGGATAGCATGTGTACGTCGGAGTTTCCAAAATCTGAACTACTCTGTGACCTCTGTGCTTCTCTGTAAAACTCTTTGTCAGTTCTTAAGTTTTAGTTACACAGAGAGCCGCACAGGAGACACATAGAGCTACAGACTAAAATGGATTCAGCTTAATAATTTTTGGTAAATTTGAACCTCCATCATAATTTAGAATCGTCCGGGAAATGGATAGTACATCGTCAAACAGGGAAAATCAGATAATTGATGTCAAAAAGGTCCTCTTTTCAAAAAATCCGGCACTTGCGAAAACCATTCCAGGCTTTTTAATAAATTACCTTAAAAGGATTGTACATCAGGATGAATTAAATGTTTTTCTGAAAAAATGGGGTCACCTGAAAGATTCCGAATTAATAGCAGCAGGCCTTGAGCATTTTGGAATAAAGTTCAAAGTTATTGGAAGCGAGAAGCTTCCAGAATCAGGCAGGTTTATATTTGTTTCAAACCATCCGCTTGGAGGACTCGACGGGCTTGTATTTATTTATGAGTTATCGAAACATTTTCATGGCATAAAATTCCCTGTAAACGATATCCTGACAAACATTAAAAATATGACAGGCATCTTTCTTCCCATAAATAAACATGGAGCACAGGCAAAAGAAGCGGCCATGATGCTCGAAAAGGCATATTCCTCAGATAATCAGATCCTCTATTTCCCTGCAGGATTATGTTCGAGGAAAAAAAGGAGTAATCAAAGACCTTAAATGGCATAAGAGTTTCATAACTAAATCTATACAACATAAGAAAAGATATTGTCCTGGCATTTTTTTCCGGCAGAAATTCCAACTTTTTCTATAACCTTGCCAACATAAGGAAGCTCCTTGGGATAAAAGCAAATATTGAAATGTTGTATCTGGCGGATGAGATGTTCAGACAAAAAGGGAAAGAGATAAACCTCGTTTTCGGAAAACCTATATCCTGGGAAACTTTCGATAACACAAAGTCGGCCCCGGAATGGGCCGAATGGGTAAAATCAAAACATATGCTCTGGAATCATTTATTCCCTGATGACTTGAAACAAAAAAAATATTAAAACTTGCAACCG